>JACRQB010000045.1 GCA_016222925.1 Nitrospirota bacterium
AGACATCTCGACCAAAACAGAGTTACTGGATCTCGTCTCCAGGAGCAAGGGCCAGCCTGTTTTACTCGAAGTCCGACGAGACGATCAGCTAAAGACACTGACAGCCACTCCTATTCCAATCACTGGAGATGGGGCCAGCAGCAACGAACCGCTGTATACGATCGGCATTGAAGAAACGCCTCCTCTCGTCACCTCGGTTATGCCCGGATTGCCCGCCTCCCTGGCCGGATTCAAACCAGGCGATCGAGTAGTCGCGATCGATGGCCAAGCTATCTATACCTGGGCGCAGATGACGACTCAGGTACGGGAACACCCGCAGAAGCCGATAAAACTCGAGGTCCTCCGCGACGGGATACGTACCGCACTGACTGTCACGCCAACCAGTGAAAAAGTGACGATGAACGGACAGACTCTCGAAGTGGGAAAGATCGGCATCGCGGGACCTGGCCGTTCGTTGATGCGCTCCGACAACGCGGCAGCAGCTGTGTATCAAGGACTCGAAGCCACGTGGGGATGGACTGAATTGACCGCGATCGGCCTCTATAAAATGATCGTGGGCGATATTTCGAGCAAGAATATCGGTGGACCGCTGACGATCGCCAATATTTCCGGTGAAGCAGCTTCCCAGGGCGCCTCTAGTGTCGTGTTCCTGATCGCCATCTTGAGCATCAACCTCGGTGTCCTCAATTTACTGCCGATCCCGATCCTCGACGGCGGCCACTTGCTCTTTTTCCTGATTGAGGGCATTCTGCGCAAGCCACTCGCTGAACGGCAACGAGAGGTTGCCCAGCAGGTCGGGTTGGTTCTGTTGGTTGGCGTCATGATTTTTGCCTTCTGGAACGACCTGGAACGCATCTTCTCCCACTAACCTTCTCATGAAAACATCCCAGTTACTCATCCCCACACTGCGGGACGATCCCGGCGAAGCGGAAACCGTCAGCCACCGATTGATGCTGCGTGCCGGGCTGATCCGAAAGGTAGCAGCCGGCATCTATACCTATCTTCCACTCGGTCTCCGTGTGATCCGCAAAATCGAGCAGATCATTCGAGAGGAGATGAACCGATCCGGCGCACAGGAACTACTGATGCCGATCGCATCCCCTGCTGAACTCTGGAAAGAAACAGCCCGATGGGACTACTACGGGAAGGAGCTGCTTCGCTTCAAGGATCGTCACGAACGGGATTTTTGCCTAGGCCCGACGCATGAAGAAGTCATTACCGATCTCTTCAGACGAGAAGTGCGATCCTACCGACAACTCCCGCTCAATTTTTACCAGATCCAAACCAAATTCCGAGACGAGATCCGCCCGCGATTTGGGCTCATGCGAGGGCGGGAATTCATCATGAAGGATGCCTATAGCTTCGACGTCGATGAGGCAGGCGCTAAGGTCAGCTATCAGAAGATGTACGACGCCTACACCCGAATCTTCACGCGATGCGGCCTCACCTTCCGGGCGGTTGAAGCCGACACAGGTCTCATCGGCGGGGACGTCTCACACGAGTTCATGGTGCTGGCCGATACCGGCGAAGCGATGGTGGCATACAGTGACCAGGGTTCTTACGCCGCCAATCTTGAACGGGCGGAAGTACTTCCTCCATCTGATGTCGACACCACCCCCCTTCTCCCCCTAACGCCGATCGATACGCCACAGCGCCGGACGGTGGAAGAGGTCACAGCCTTTTTGCAGATTACACCCCGTCAACTCGTGAAGACACTGCTGTACCGTGCAGGCACCGAAACCGTCGCCGTGCTGATCCGGGGAGATCATGAAGTGAACGAGGTCAAATTGGCGCGTTTGCTCAAGGTGACGGATGTGGCGTTGGCCGATCCCGTGACGGTTCAACATGTCACAGGGGCCCCTCCAGGATTCGCCGGACCAGTCGGCCTGCAGCAGGCACGAATCCTGGCGGATCACGCCATAAGGGGAATGAAAAACGTCGTCATCGGTGCCAATAAAGCCGATACGCACTATCAAAATGCCAATCTCGACCGTGATTTCACCGCCGAACAGTTTGCCGATCTTCGCAATGCACAAGCCGGCGACCCGTCTCCCCGAGGACCAGGTGCGCTGACACTCGCCAAAGGCATCGAAGTTGGACAGGTGTTCTTACTCGGCACCAAGTACAGCCACAAAATGAATGCCACCATCCTTGATGATCAGGGCAAGGAGCGCCTTGCTGTTATGGGTTGCTATGGCATTGGAGTCGGTCGGACGGCCGCTGCGGCGATCGAGCAAAACCACGATGAGAAGGGCATCATCTGGCCGTTTCCCATCGCACCATTCCATGTCCACCTCCTGACGGTCAGCCAATCAGAAAAGACGACCGAAACCGCCGCACGTCTCTATACTGATTTGATGGCGGCAAGCATCGAGGTCTTATGGGACGACCGTACCGATCGCGCCGGTGTTAAATTCAATGACGCGGATTTGATCGGCGCCCCATTCCAGCTCGTCATCGGCGACAAAAGCCTTGCGGACGGCGTTGTAGAAATCAAGATTCGACGAACCGGGATCAAATCCCGCATCGCACCCAGTGAGCTTGTCGCCCATCTCAAGCAACTTTCTTTTGAAGCCCATCCATCTGCAGGCTGACCTCTCCCTTAGTTCCAGAGCTGAATCGCTCTCGCTTTTCAGGAATGCACCGACAGAAAATGCCTTTTCCTTGCCTTCCCGACCTGTTCGTTTAGACTGAGACTCGACATCTCAGTTCAGAACCTTTGATGACCAGGCACCTAGTAGTCCAGCGCACAGCCTGACTGATCCACGTCTCAACCGCAGAGAAAGCGCAGCCGGATGCAAGCAAAGCCGATGACTCGGAATCTTCAGGAATTGCAACATAAAGTCGAGCATGCCGAACATGTTACACACATTACCACCCAGATCCATGCGGCCAGCAATCTCGATCAAATCCTACTGGACTTGCATAAAGACATCTTAAGTTTGTTCGACGCAGAGGATTTGACTCTTTTCGCCTTCGACGCAGAGAAGAAAGAAATCTTCTCCAAACTTCCTCACATCGATGGTGTGGAGGAAGTCCGCATACCCATCACTGAACATAGTCTCGCCGGATTCTGTGCCAAATATCTTCGCCCTGTTAACATTGCCGACGCATACAACATCCCAGAACTCCAAGGCATTCATCCATCTCTACTCCACGATACATCCTATGATAAACGAACCGGATTCAGGACCAAGCAGGTCCTGACGTATCCGATCGTGGCCGATAACAAATATTTGATGGGGGTGCTGCAACTCCTCAATAAGAAAAGCGGCAGCCGATTTACTCGAAAAGATGAAGAGGCCGTTGATGAGATTGCAAAAGCGCTCGGCATCGCGTTCTTCAACCTCCGTAAGATCTCAAAAAAGAACCCGACGAAGTTTGATCTCTTAGTCAGCAATAACCGTATCACACAGAATGAACTCGACCAGGCCATGGCCGACTCGCGAAAAGGGATGAGCGATCTGGAGAGTCTTCTCATCGAAAAGCACAAGATTCCGAAACTTGACATCGGTAAATCGCTCGCCCACTTTCATAAGTGCCCCTATATCGAATACAGCGAACGCACCATCGTCGACGTGGAATTACTGAAGAACCTCAATGTCGACTATCTCAAGAAACTGGACAGAGTGACGGTGGTGGCAGCGGACGCAAGCTCGACGAAAATGTGTCCGATATTCTCGGTGAACTGGTTACGGAGGCACAGGCCGAAGCAACTGAAGAATCTGCAGGCGGAGGACTCGACGAAAACGACAGCGCAATCGTCCGCCTAGCCAACCAAATTATTGCCGATGCCTACCGGCAGAGTGCGTCAGATATTCATATCGAACCGTACGGAGAAAAACGTGAAACGTTGGTCCGTTTCCGAGTCGATGGAGAATGTTTCGAGTACATGAAGATTCCGCAGAGTTACCGCCGTGCAATCGTCTCCCGACTCAAGATCATGGCCAGCCTGGATATTGCCGAGCGCCGCAAACCTCAGGACGGAAAGATCAAATTCAAACTTTCAGAGACAAAAGAAATCGAACTCCGCGTTGCGACCCTCCCCACCGCCGGATACAACGAAGACGTTGTCATGCGTATCCTCGCGGCGAGCGAACCACTGCCTCTCGATAAAATGGGGTTCTCGGAGCGGAACCTCAGAATGCTGAAAGAGATTTCAGAAAAGCCTTATGGCATCATTCTGTGCGTCGGTCCGACGGGCTCTGGAAAAACAACCACGCTGCACTCAGTCCTGGGCAACATTAACACCCCGGACATCAAAATATGGACCGCCGAAGACCCGGTTGAAATCACACAGTATGGCCTGCGCCAAGTGCAGGTACAGCCGAAGATTGGCCTCACCTTTGCCACTGCTATGCGCGCATTTCTCCGCGCCGACCCCGATGTCATCATGGTAGGAGAAATGCGGGATAAAGAGACGGCCGACACCGGCATTGAAGCGTCGCTCACCGGCCATCTCGTGATGAGCACGCTGCATACCAACAGCGCCGTTGAAACGGTTACCCGCCTGCTCGATATGGGCTGCGATCCATTCAGCTTTGCCGATGCCATGCTGGGTGTGCTGGCGCAACGGTTGGCTCGCCGAATCTGCAAAGAATGTAAGGAACAATACATCGGAAGCAAAGAAGAATACGAAGAACTCCGATTGGGTTACGGGGCTGAGTATTGGGACAAGCTTGGTATCAAGCAAGATAATACGTTCCGCCTTTCCCGTGGGAAGGGTTGTGAAACGTGCAACCGTTCAGGCTTTAAGGGACGGGTCGCCTTGCACGAACTTCTGCTGGGCACAGACCACATGAAGCGAATGATCCAGCAGAAATCGCGCACCGAGGATATGCTCAAAACCGCAATTGAGGAGGGAATGACAACGCTGGTGCAGGACGGGATTCAAAAAGTCTTACAAGGCCACACAACCAACAAAGAAGTCAAAGCGGTCGCCATCAAATAGGCCTTCTGACTTTATTCAATACACCCTGCTTTCTGGAGTCACCCCCCTTCACTCTCTCCCCACAACCATGTAAAATACGCCGCGCAGTATTGAATACTTATGATACGAATCACGTCGCTTTTCTTGGCCCCACTGCTCATTCTCACAGGATGTGAATCCACAGACCGTGTACTCACAAACGCTGAACGGGTGCTCGGCAGCCGAACCAGCAGGACCGTGCTCGACATTGCCACGGGCAAAGACCCCAAACTAATCCTCAAAGAGCGCGTCGACGCCTATCAGCGAGACCCCGAGGCTGCGATCAGAGATCTGCGCACGATTCAACGTGATTTCAACACCCTCATGACCGCATTGACCGGACGAGTCCGACAAACCTGGGGCGAGAAGGAAGTGAAGGTCCCGGAACAGAAGAAGTACGTGAAGTACACCCAGAACTATATGAGCCGAACCATCGTCGACTTCGACAATGGGACGATCGTCGTAGAAACCTTGGATGACAAAGCACCGAAAGAGAGCTTAAAGAACGCGATTGTTACGACCATACTCACACCAGACGATCCGCGCTCTGTCGACCTCTTTTCAGACAAACCTGTCACCCTCACTAGTGACAAGCCTCCTTACCTGTTGGGCCTGGTTGTTGATCAGCAAGGTCAACCGATTCGGACTCCAGCCCAAGCAGATGCCTTCGCGGCCTCAACGCTCGAGACCGCCACTAAATCAAGACCCGTTGACCAGAATGGAACCGCAAAGCAAGCGCTGATCGCTGAAATCAAGATGGCGGCGAACTTCTCGAACAAGCAAGCGGAAAAATACCGAGCCATTGTTACCCGATTCGCCGAGCAATTCAAGATTAGCCCAAGTCTCATTTTCGCTGTTATTCGAACGGAAAGCAACTTCAACCCCTTCGCCGTTAGTTCCGCCCCCGCCTATGGTCTCATGCAGCTCGTACCGACCAGCGGCGGACGAGATGCCTACCGAAAAGCAAAGGGAACGGATACGATTCCATCGCGTGAATATCTCTTCGATCCAGAGAACAATATCGAGTTAGGCAGTGCTTACCTCAATGTCCTGTCCTACAATCTGCTTGAAAGCATCGGCAATGAGGTCTCGCGAGAATATTGCGTCATCTCGGCTTATAATACGGGCCCACGAAATGTCTTCAAGACATTCGCCAGTGACAACACGGCTGCCCTCAATCAAATTAATAACCTTGAACCCCCAGCAGTCTACGACCGATTGCGCAACAACCTCCCCTATCAGGAGACGAGGGACTACCTCGTCAAAGTCGTCACTTTCCGAAAACAGTTCGTGGCTCTCCCCTAAAGGGAAATCAGTGCGTGCTGAACGCCCATATTACAGTTGGGGACGTTTGACACTCGCGAGGTGGAAGGTGAAAGTCAGGCTGTCAACACCGGCCCAGACTGGGAGAGGTGTGTGATGACGCTCTGGAGATGTTTATTCGTGGCTGCCGAGAGTCCCTCAAACTCTACGCCGTAGGTATACTCTTTGCCCCACCGAACCGTCGCGGCTTCGATGACCATTGCGGTTGTCTGATCCGGAAACCGAAGATTCATGGCGATTCGGTCTCCTGGCGTAATCACCGCTTCCGTCATGACACGTGCCCCTTTAGTGGACACGTCGAAAATTATCCCTAACCCCTGTTCGACGGCCCCCTTCCTCGTCACACCGACGCGAGCCAATGAACAAGGAAATGGAGCCGCCACTCGTACGCGAGGGTGTTTGCGTAATTGTGGGGTATTCTGTCCAGTGATGGCCTTCAAATCTAGATCGTCCATATTGTTTCCTCTTTCGCCAATCCTGCAGCCTTGTTGCATTCGGTCAACCATTTACGTGACGACTGAGCCAGCTCTTTTGAGAACTAGCCCATCGACCAACCCCTTGGTCAGGCGGACCACGGTGAGTGCGATCGCGGCAGGAACAGTGTCATTGGGTAATCGAAGGGTGAGTGAGACCTGATCACCGGGCTTGATCGATGCCTCAGTGCCCACTCGCACGCCGTGTAAAGACGGGTCCACATCCACCTCGTGAGACACAGAGTATCTCACGAGGGGTCGTTTGGAAACTATTTTCGAAACTTATGCACGTATTGCAGGAGAAGCATTGCGCGGGGATGGCTCGGCGTGATCTCCCCTGGGGTTGGGACGGCGGTGTCGGTTGGCAAACCTCGAGCGACTTGGAGCGGAACGCTCCTCCCGATGTGCCCGACTATCCTCGCCATGAATCGCCGGCAACGACGTTCCGCTTCCCGGCGCGAGCGGGACTGCATGTCCCAGGAGGCGCTCGATATCTCGAAGTTGCTGCCGGTCTTCGCCCGTCACAAAGCTTGTAGCGCGGCCGGTCGTCTTCATTCGAGCCGTGCGGCCGATGCGATGGACGTAATCTTCCGGGCAATTGGGTAGATCGAAATTGATCACGTGGCCGATGTTCGCGACATCGATCCCTCGTGCAGCAATATCCGTCGCAACCAGCACCCGGAATGACCCGCGTCTAAAACCTTCTAGCGCGGCGCGTCTCTGTGAGAGGCTTCGGTCTCCATGCAGCACGGCCACTCGATGGCCTGCACCACCTAGCATACGCCCCAGCCGATCGGCACGGTGCTTCGTCCTGGTGAACACCAGAGCCGTATCCTGATCGGCCTTCAATAACGACAAGAGAAGATCGGGCTTCTCGGCGTGGGATGTGTAATGGATCCCCTGCGTGACCCCATCGGCTGTCGTGGCAGACGGCGCGACCATGACGCGCACCGGATTGTTCACATTGGCTTGAACCAATCGAGCCAGATCTGTCGGCAGGGTGGCCGAGAAGAGAAGAGTCTGTCGCTCTTCAGGCAACGCATCAAGAATCTGATTGATCTGAGGCGCAAAGCCCATATCCAACATCCGATCCGCCTCATCCAACACCAAGATCTTCATAGACGACAAGACAATCGTGCCGTTCCACATGTGATCCAGAAGACGGCCAGGTGTCGCGATCAAGATGTCCGGTCGCTGTCGCAAGCCCCGTACTTGGGCTTGCATATCGGCGCCTCCAACTATGACGGTCGCGGAAATGCGCCGACTCCGGCCAAGTTTATCAATCGTCGTCAGGGTCTGCAATGCCAGCTCTCGGGTTGGCGCTAAGATCAATGCCTGCGGTTGCCCCTTCGGCAATGCGGCGAGTCGTTCGACGATTGGAATGACAAAGGCGGCCGTTTTACCCGTCCCGGTCTGGGCACATCCGATCACATCTCGCCCAGCGAGCGCGGGCGGAATGGCTTGTTCTTGAATGGGCGTGGGTGATGCAAACCCGGCATCAGCCAGGTCCCGGAGAAGCGCCTCGGACAAACCGAGGGCGTGAAAATTAGCGTGAACAGACGTATTCACTACGTTATCCTTTCAGTATGATCGCATTATGACGGGATCAGAGAACCGAGGGGAGAGACAACCGAGAAGGGTGCAACTCCAAACTGGACCTGGTCGCGATGCGATCGCGAAGTCCGATATAGTTTGAACATCTCCTCGCCGGACTACCACGAGATAAATGTAGTGTTACCTTACAGCATGGCCATCCTGACGTCAACCAGTTCTTCAATGGATACGAAAGACTAGATAATTGATAGATCATGCGCCTTGTCCCCTAATCCTACACCATGAGCCCTGTGGCGAGATTTGACTCCTTCACAAATTACATGTTAAGATGAACTTCCTTGTAGTTTATTGTCCTCTCCATGCACTCCTCGTACTCACTCCCATTGTTGGCACGATAGTCAGTGTAATATCACCAACGTGATGCTCCTTCGCCTGAATGGCAGAGGCAGACATCCAGATTGCTTGGCAGGTCCATTAGTGGAGCTGAAACAGAGCTATTGAGTTTCTCTGTCAGACAGCCACTGACTTGAGCTTCGTGTTTGTACAGAAGGGCGCTCCATGAATCTCGCTTCAGTTTGGAAAAGTCGCAAAGCAGGAAAGAAAAAGTCAGCCCATAAACCAAAAATCCGCTGGCAACTTCTGGGGTTGACTGATCCCGATTCGGTCGATAATACATCCTCAATCGAGGTCATCAGACGCGAAGTCGCTTCGTTGGCGAGACATAGTTTTGGAGAAGATAGCCGCTTGCGTTCCACAACTAAGGCAAGCAAATCCTCAGAGGGGAGGAAGAAATCATTCAGTACCAGTCGCCGTGAAAAGACCGACCAGGCAGGAAACAGCATCTAAGCGAGACCATACCTATAGATGGTGAAGAGAGAAGACATACCCATATCCACCGTTCAGAACTTCGTCCAATGGCTCATTCACAATCTTCTCGGTGCGACCGCATTGCCTTACATCACAGGGATAATTGGTGTCCTCCTCTATAGTCACTTCGCACCGCCAAACGAGCGCTAGATCTTATTGTGTAGAGATGCGCGCGTCATCCAATCATGATACATGATCATGAGTAACTGCATCTTGTATGTCGGCGGCCTCGCGGAAGCGACTTCCGATTGTCAGCTTCGCGACTTATTCGGAGCCTATGGCGCCGTCGTTCACGTCCATGTCATCCGACACAAACACAGTGGAAAATCTGCCGGCTATGGTTTTGTGGAAATGGGATCAGGTGAGCAAGCTCGCCATGCCGTCAGCTGGTACCCAGACTGGTCATTGCAACCGGAACCGACACGCTATTCATTTTTTCTGCAAATCTCGACGGTCGCTTCAATTTGACCATCTCTTGGACTGACCATCAACAACATCTCTTTGCGCTCCAGGGCTCTCTTAAACAAAGTGGTATAACCGTGATCGTATTGGCGTTCCTCGATCATGGTCTTGCCGCTTTTGCGATCGTATGCACTTTCGAAGACAAATGCGTCCACAGCCTGCGTGCCATTCCCTCGCGCTTTGCTCATGGCGCGCCAGAAACGATTCTCCGGATCGAGTATCCCGTTCGAGGTGTCCAGGGTGGCATTAGAACATAACTTCACGCCGGAGAAGTGTTGAACAGTCCTAACCAAAGCAGAAGAAACTGCCTGCGTCGTGTTTCGTTCGAAGATGTTGCTTCTGCGGGATCGCAGAACGAACGATCTACGGTGCTGCCCAACTATCATAACTAGAGGACATTGGCTATAGTGAACGCGCGACTCAAGAACCGATGATACGGTAGGATAGGAAGCGAAACCTGACTCACTGAGGTCCGTGCATGAGCGACGAGGATCGAACAGATCGACCAGAGGGCGACACCGATCCGGAGGAAACGCGCGAGTGGTTGGACTCCCTTGAGTACGTGCTCGAGCAGCACGGCGTCGGACGGGCGACGTATCTGTTCGAACGGCTTCGTGACCGACTGGGCGAGCGTGGTGCACAGGTCGCCCACTCGGTCAACACTCCGTACGTCAACACGATTCCCACCTCTCAACAACCACCCTACCCAGGCAACCTCGAACTCGAACGCCGAATCCGCAGCCTGGTCCGCTGGAATGCCATGGCGACGGTCGTCAAGGCGAACCAACAGCGTCCTGGCATCGGTGGGCATATTTCAACCTTTGCTTCGGCAGCCACCCTCTATGAAGTGGCTTTGCATCATTTTTTACGCGGCAAAGACGGACCGCAAGGCGGCGACCATGTCTACTTTCAAGGTCACGCCGCGCCGGGGATTTACGCCCGCGGGTTCGTCGAGGGACGTCTCCCGGAGGAAGCGCTTCACCGCTTCCGTGCCGAACTGGCCCCCGATGGACGGGGTTTGTCGTCCTATCCGCACCCCTGGCTGCTCCCCGACTACTGGGAATTCCCCACGGTCTCGATGGGCCTAGGACCGATCCTGTCGATCTATCAGGCGCGCTTTAACCGTTACCTGCAGGACCGCGGCCTCAAGGACACGAGCCAACAACGGGTGTGGGCTTTCGTCGGCGACGGCGAAACCGATGAACCGGAAAGTCTCGGCGCCCTCTCACTCGCCTCCCGCGAACGGCTCGACAATCTCATCTGGGTCGTCAACTGTAATCTTCAACGTCTAGACGGTCCCGTACGCGGTAACGGCAAAATCATCCAAGAGCTGGAAGCCATCTTCCTCGGTGCCGGATGGCACGTCATCAAGGTGATCTGGGGCAGCGACTGGGATCCGCTGCTGGCAAAGGACAACGAAGGACTGCTGGTCAAGCGGATGGGCGAGGTCGTGGATGGCTGGTATCAAAAGTATGTGGTGGAAGGCGGCACCTTCACACGACAGCATTTTTTCGGTGCCGATCCGCGACTGCTCAAGCTGGCGGAGAGCTATTCCGACGAGCAGATCCACAAGATGCTGCGGGGCGGCCACGATCCGCGGAAACTCTACGCCGCCTACAAGGCCGCCGAGGAGCATAAGGGGAAGCCGACCGTGATCCTGGCTAAGACGATCAAAGGCTATGGCCTCGGCGAAGCGGGCGAAGGGCGCAACATCACCCACCAACAAAAGAAGATGAACGAACAGGAGCTGCGCGAGTTTCGCACGAGGTTCAGCGTGCCGGTGCCGGATGAGCAACTGACGTCGACGCCGTTCTACCGGCCGCCGGCTGACAGTCCCGAGGCGGCATACCTCGCTGAGCGGATAAAAGCGATGGGCGGTCCCATCCCGGAGCGGCGCGCCAACATCGAATCGCTTGAGACACCGGCGCTCGACCAGTTTAAGGAGTTTCTCGAAGGATCGGGCGAGCGTTCGGTCTCCACCACGATGGGGTTCGCCCGGATGCTGGGCCGACTACTCGGCATGAAGGAATTCGGAAAGCATCTCGTGCCGATCATTCCCGACGAAGCGCGTACCTTCGGACTTGAGGCGCTCTTCCGGCAATACGGCATCTACTCGCACATCGGCCAGCTGTACGAGCCGGTGGACAAAAGCTCGCTTCTCTACTACTTCGAAGCGAAAAACGGACAGATTCTTGAGGAAGGCATTACTGAAGCAGGCGCCATGTCTTCGTACATCGCTGCTGGCACCGCCTACGCGACGCACGGCATCAACATGATTCCCTTTTACATCTTCTACTCAATGTTCGGGTTTCAACGAATCGGCGATTTGATCTGGGCCGCTTGCGACATGCGTGCACGTGGATTTTTGTTCGGCGCTACCGCAGGGCGCACGACATTGGAGGGAGAAGGCCTGCAGCACCAGGACGGACAGAGTCATCTGCTCGCCAGCGCCTACCCGACGATCGCCGCCTATGATCCGGCCTTCATGTTTGAACTGGCGGTCATTCTCCAGGACGGATTGAAACGAATGTACCGTGATCAGCAAAACCTGTCCTATTACATCACCCTATACAACGAATCCTACCCGATGCCGGCTATGCCGCCGAATGTAGAGGAAGGCATCCGAGAAGGTCTGTATCGATTCCGATCCGCACCGCATCGAGCCAAACACCGCGCGCATCTCCTCGCGAGTGGCCCGTTGGTGAGAGAAGCGGTGCGCGCACAGGATCTGCTATTGCGCTACGGAGTGGCATCCGATGTGTGGAGCGTGACGAGCTACAAGCGGCTGCGGATGAGCACTCTCGAGGCCGAGCGCTGGAATCTGCTGCACCCAGAATCGGCACCTCGTACGAGCTTCCTGCAGCAGACCGTCGAGCAGTTTGATGGCCCTTGCGTAGCGGTCAGCGACTATGTGCGCCTGGTTCCTCAGCAGATTGCCCCCTGGATTCCTGGCGGATTGTTCGCTCTAGGAACGGACGGCTTCGGGCGGAGCGATACCCGCAAGGCGTTACGCCGCTTCTTCGAAGTCGACGCCGAACATCTGGTCGTGGCGGCGCTCTATACGCTATGTCGTCGGGGAACCGTGGCAGCGAACCTGGTCACGCAGGCTACACGGGATCTCGGGGTTTCGACCGATGGAGAGGCCCCTTGGCACCGGTGACCAAGACCGGCTTATTCATAATTTTAGGAATATGATATGAAAGTCGAGCTCCCATTTCTTGCGGAAGGTATCGAAGGCGGCGATGTGATTCAGCTGCTGGTGCGCGAGGGCGATCAGGTGAGCGAGGGACAATCGCTCATCGAGCTGGAGACCGAAAAAGCCACTGTGCCCGTGCCGACGCCCACCGGAGGAACTGTTGCCCGCCTCCTCGTTCGGCAAGGCGATCACGTGAAGGTCGGACAGGCGATCATCGAGCTGAACGAAGCTGAGGGTGAGGCGCAGAAGGCTACGACCTCGGCGCTGGAGAAGCCGGAGGTGGCGCGAGTCCCACAGACGCCGCCTGCCGTAGAACCGAATGCCGTGGCACAACGGGGACACCCACAGACCGGACCGACTACGCCACTGCCGGCACCAGAGCGACCGGTCATGGAGCAGAAGCCTGCCGTGGTCAGTCCACCGCCAGCAGGTACAGCTATCCCAGCCCCTCCATCGGTTCGCCGGCTCGCACGGGAACTGGGCGTGGACCTTTTGCAGGTCAAAGGATCGGAAGCCGGTGGCCGAATCACTGCTGAAGACGTGAAAGCCTTCGTGCGGGAACGGACCACACGCGGCACCGCCCTGGGCGTAGGCGGGAATATCTTTTCCACGCCCTATGGGGCTGAACGGCGAGAGCCGCTCTCGTCAACCCGTCGGAAGATCGCCACGAACATGATACAAGCCTGGACGACCATCCCGCACGTTCATCAATTCCAGGATGCCGACATCACCGATCTCATGGCGCTGCATAAGCGGTATGCGCCAGAATTTAAGAAGAAAGGCGCCACGCTGACGTTGAGCAGCCTCTTCCTGAAAGCGATCGTCCATGCGCTCAAACTATACCCGCAGCTGAACGCGACCCTTGATCTCACCAACGGCGAGGTGATCTACAAAGACTATTATAATATCGGCGTGGCAGTCGACACACCGGCTGGACTGATCGTGCCGGTCGTTCACCAGGTGGACCAGAAAGATCTTCTCCAAATTTCGCTGGAGCTGGCCGATCTCGCCGAGCGAACCCGCAAGCGAGAGGTCAAGCTGGAAGAGTTGCGCGGAGCGACGTTCACGCTCAGCAACATGGGAGGGATCGGCGCCGGTCCCTTCCTTCCGATCATCAATCCTCCTCAAGTCGGCATTCTCGGTGTCGGGAAGGCACGAGTGACGCCAGTGTATCGTGACGGCCAGTTCGTGCCGCGTCGGGTACTGCAATTGTGCGTGGCCTACGACCATCGACTGGTCGACGGGGTGATCGGCGCACGCTTCACCAACGAGATCGTCAAAGTGTTGGAAGATTTCCAGGGCATGTTTCTTGGGCTCTAATAGAGCCTGGTAGAATGGCGCACCAAGCTGTGCGCTGTTATCAAGCTAAGAATTCGTGTTTGACATTGTAGCCGGGGATGAAATGGCTGTCGCTCGAGTTGATGTGGCGGTGATCGGCGCCGGTCCAGGCGGCTATGCAGCCGCGTTCCAGGCAGCAGATCTCGGCTTACGCACGGCGCTGATCGATGAGGATCCACAACTGGGTGGGACCTGCTTGCTGCGCGGGTGTATTCCCTCCAAAGCCTTGCTGCACGCCGCTCGCTTACTCACCGATGCTGAAGAAGCGGCTGCCTGGGGCATTCATTATGATAAGCCACGGGTGGACCTGGAGGCATTTCGCAACCGCGTGCAAGCGATCGTCGGCAAACTGACGAAAGGCGTGCGGACGCTGGCAGGCAGCCGGAAGGTCGAGGTCATCCATGCGCGGGCCATGTTCAAGGATGCGACGACCTTACAGCTCTCCGGCACCGTCGGGTCGCACGAACTCTCATTCAGTCACGCGATTCTGGCGAGCGGCTCGAAGCCCGTGATCCCGGCTGCGCTCAGGCTCGACGATCCACGCGTAATGGATTCCACGAGCGCGCTCCAGTTGCCTGATGTCCCCAGACGCCTGTTGGTCGTCGGCGGGGGCTACATCGGCCTCGAGTTAGGCACGGTCTATCAGGCGCTCGGCTCCGAAGTCACAGTGGTCGAAGCGCTGCCGCGCCTGTTGAACGCCGTGGATGCGGATCTCGTGTGTCCCCTGCACCAGCGCATGCAGCGCCGGTTCAAGGCCATCAAGCTCAACACCACCGTGAAAACACTGGATGCGGTGACGGAAGGTCTGGCCGCGACCTTCGCAGATTCTGCAGGAACCAGCACCGAGATGTTCGACCGCGTGCTCGTTGCCGTGGGACGCAGGCCTAATAGCGCCCAGCTTGGACTCGAGCACACAAAAGTTGCCATCGCACCGAACGGCTTCGTGCAAGTCGATCGGCAGATGCGCACGACCGAGCCGACCATCTTCTCGATTGGCGACGTGGCGGGAGAACCGATGCTTGCTCACAAGGCTACGCACGAAGGGCTGGTCGCCGCCAGAGTGATCGCCGGACGACCAGCAGCGTTCGATGCGACGGCGATCCCAGCCGTCATCTTTACCGATCCTGAAATCGCCTGGTGCGGGCTGACGGAAGAAGCGGCCAAGGAATCTGGACAAGCGGTGAAGGTTGCGCGATTTCCTTGGGCAGCCTCGGGGCGCGCGACGACATTGGGCCGCAACGAAGGCCTCACCAAGCTCGTACTCGATGCGGAGTCTGGACGCGTCCTCGGCATGGGGATTTGCGGCGTCGGTGCGGGCGAATTGATCGCCGAAGGAGTCCTGGCGATCGAGATGGGTGCAGTCGCAGAAGATGTGGCAGCCTCAATCCATCCGCATCCGACGTTGAGCGAGACCATCATGGAAGCGGCTGAATCATTCGGTGGACCACCAACACATCTCTTCATGCCGAGCCGGTCATGACATGCGCACGTTCCGGTTGCTCGACCTGACCCTCCCTTTCCCCGCCGAGAATCTTGCGCTGGATGAAGTATTATTGGAAGAATTGGATGAGCGGGGTGGCGCTCCTATCCTTCGCTTTTGGGAGAGCGAGTGTCTGTTCGTCGTGTTAGGTCGCGCCTCCCGCGTGGCCGACGATGTCGATCTTGTCACCTGCGAGAAAGACGGCCTGCCTATCCTTCGACGCGCGAGCGGCGGAGGGACCGTTTTGCAGGGCCCAGGTTGTCTCTCCTATGCCTTTGTGCTGCCACTCGAATGGCATTCTGACCTTGCGAGTATTCGCACCACCAATCGATTTGTCCTGGAACGGATAGCCGGAACGCTGCGTCAGTGGGAACCGACCACGAGCGTTCGAGGGATCAACGACCTCGCGATCGGCGACAGAAAGATTTCCGGCAACGCGCAGCGACGAAGCAGGAACGCACTGCTCCTTCATGGGACCATTCTGCATGGCATGAAGGCGGATCTTATCGCACGGTATCTCAAGCACCCCTCGAGACAACCGGACTACCGTTCGGACCGACCTCACAGGACGTTCTTGCGAACGCTCAATGCTCCACCCCAAGCTATCAAGCAAGCCATCGCCAGCGCATGGAATGCGGAGCCGACGGACTCTGAATGGCCGACAGCACGCATGCCCGGCATGATCGCGGCCATTCACGCACGAAGCCGGGAAGAATCATGAGAGGGGCAGGAGTCAACATGCCGCATAGGGGTCGCACGAGCTTGGACAGCCCATCGCTACGGAGCGCACATCCTATTTCTTCTTTTTGCAAATCTCGACGATCGCTTGAACCTCACCATCTCTTGGGCTGACTATCACCAACATGCCCTTATGCTCCAGGTCTCTCTTAAACAAGGTGGCATAATTATCATCGCGACGTTCTTCGATCGTGGTGTCGCCGCTGTGGCGATCGTATGAACTTTCAAGAACAAATGCATCCACAGTCTGCGTGCCATTCGCCCGCGCCTTACTGGTGACTCGCCAATAGCGGTTCTCTGGATCAAGCATCCCTTTCGATTTGTCCAGGATGACGTTGGGACACAGCTTCGTCCCTTTAGCCACCTCGACATACTCACCTTTATCCACGAATTGAGCGAAGCCTGACAGAGGACATCCGATAACGATTACAAGAACCAGCAGATACAGGAACATATGATCGTCCTTTCAGACGCGGTGTGAAGTCATTCGTGCGTGATCAGGACAGACCTGAAGAGAACGGGCTAATGCACGCGCTTCAGATGCTCGGTCATTCGAAGATTTTCTCCATAATCCACCGGACAATCGATCACGGCCGGACGTCCCGCTTTGAACGCTTCCTGCAGGATCGGCGTGAGTTCGGATGGGCCTTCCACTCGAAATCCTGCGGCGCCAAAGGCCCGCGCGAAAGCGACCAGGTCGGGATTGTCGAATTCCACGGAAGAAGTGCGGCCGAACCGGAGCATCTGTTTCCACCGGATCACGCCATATCCGTCGTCGCGCCAGACCAGGATCACAAGCGGGAGTTGCAGCCGAACTGCGGTTTCCAGCTCCTGGGAGTTCATCAAGAATCCCCCGTCGCCTGTCACCGCAACGACTCGGCGCGAAGGAAAGAGCAGTTGGGCCGCTACCGCCCCTGGCAACGCAATCCCCATCGCGGCAAAGCCGTTCGAAATGATGCAGGTATTGGGAGCCTGACAAGGAAACATGCGCGCCATCCAAAGCTTATGGGCCCCGACATCGCACACCACCAGATCGTCCGGAGCAAGAGCGTTCCGGAGGTCGTGGATGACCTGCTGCGGACGCAGTGGCCAGCCGTGGGTGCCGGCGTATTCGCTGTGCAGACCGGAAACGACGGCCTCGCGTCCTCGTTCGGCCCACAACGGCTCGAACGCAACCATCCCCTCAGCGATGCGGTCGAGTGCCTGCCCCACATCGCCGAGCACGCCCACGTCGACGACGTAGTGCGCATCGACGTCCGCCGGAGAGACATCGACGTGCACGATGCGTTTGTCTCGGTTGGGATTCCACAAGCAGGGCGCGTATTCGACAAAGTCGTACCCGACAGCCAGCACCACATCAGCTTGTTCGACTACCCTCGCGGCATAGTCTCTTCCCGGAAACCCAATCGTATACAGCGACAAAGGATCGCTGTCCGGCACAATCCCTTTCCCCATGAAGGTGTGCACCACCGGGATGTTCAGCCCCCGCGTAAACCGCCGGACTGCCTCATCGGCGCGTCTGCGCACCACGCCGTTGCCGGCCAGGACAAGTGGCCTCTTGGCTCCTGAGAGCACGGCGATGGCTCGCTTCACTTGTACGGATGAGGGCTCGGGAACACGTGGTGATTGCACCCGAAGCGGCAGGAAGGCATCCGATTCTCTCAGTCGCTCGGCTGCTACATCTTCGGGCATTTCCAGATGAATCGCTCCGGGCTTTTCTGTTTCGGCAATCTTGAACGCCTTTCGCACCGCTTCGGGAATCATCGTCGGCGTGGCGATCACACCATTCCACTTGGTAATGGGCTTGAAGAGCGCCTGCAAATCGATGTACTGGTGCGACTGTGCATGCTTACGTTCTGTGGACACCTGCCCGCTGATGGCGACCAGCGGAGCATGATCCAGGTTGGCATCAGCCACGCCGGTCATCAAATTGGTCGCCCCTGGCCCGAGCGTGGACAGACAGACCCCGGCATTTCCAGACAGTCGCCCATACACATCGGCCATGAACGCGGCACCCTGCTCATGACGAGTCGTGACAAATCGAATCCGCGAGCCGAGGATCGAGTCCATTAGATCGAGCGTTTCCTCGCCGGGCACGCCGAACATGAACTCCACACCTTCGTGTTCGAGACAGCGTATCAACAGATCCGCAGCGGTCAAGGTATCCCTTCCAATCGCGCCAATTGAATGCAGCAAGGACGAGTAGCAACATGACATGGCTCATCACTGCAGCCGTCTTGCTCACTGAAGCCCGGTGCCCTCGCGTGCAGAGACGAGAAGCCCTCAGACAGTGCTTTTGAGCCGGTCAAGAACCGCCAACAGGACTTTCTTTCTCTTTTGCAAGTCTTGCCGCATGGCCTGGTTATCGGTGTGCCCAACCTCGGTACCGAGATCCGAGATGGCACTTTTGACCGCCCCAGACAATACCTCCTGCTCCTGAGGTGTCAGTGTCAGCTGCATATGATCCTCCTTCATGAACCCTACTCCTTATGCTCACATAGACTGAAAAGGGGAGACCAGGCTGAGTCTCCTCGCCTCGGCCGATTGGCAGAAAGGCCTAGTTCTTGCCCACCGCTTAGCACTCCCAGTTCGCCCGGAGAAGATCTTCGTTCTCCTCATAACGGCAGGCGAATGTGCCGCGATGGGCATGATGCAACACCTCACCGATGCGCCGCGCAAGATGGGGATCCGTCGTGGTGATCACCACCCCTTCAGGTGCTTCGGTTTGGTCCTCGATCCTGATGATTCGAGCCAGAGGATGTTCGGCTTTGAGACGAGCCTCCTCATTGCGAGCAAGCCCGACTACCTCCTCTCGATGCTTGGCGACAAACTCACCGGTCAACAGCAACACCCCGCTTGGCGCACTGTCCCGGATCCGTTCACAGGCAGGACATATCACCTCATGACTATCCGACGGGACAGGGCCCCACACCCATCGCCCCTTATGATACACCGCCTGGCACTCACGACACACCGACGGCTCCCGAAGTTTGCCCTTAGCTTTGTACTGGTCGTGCTTTCGGGCTCGAACCGAGCGATCTTTCTTGTCTCGGGGAAGATGAGACGTCGACATAACAGCTCCTTCGCTCTCTCCGATGAGAGATCTTTGATAATTCCGACTGGAGGGCTCTCCTGACTCATCCCCGCTCTGTCAGCCCTCATCCTCCTACGAATCGTGAATCTGCAAGTGGAAGGCCACTCTGCAACAGCCTCAAATCCGTGCGAATTCTGAGCAGAAATGGAACAGCCAGCCCAAGTTACATGGCACGCTCTATCGAGACCGTAGCATTTTGGGTCCGGGAGAGGTGAATGTCTTGTCCCCTAATGCCACAACCTAGGGGCATGGCAAGACCACACTTGCGCCTGGATCTGGCCGTCGACTTTGAACAGGACCGACCACATCTCATGACCCCGTGCGACTCTTCGCCTTCTTTCCGGCGCAATGATTTCGGATCTTGGGATGCAAGGCCAACGGCCTTTGCTGGTTCCCATTTCATGCCACACTGAAACGCCCTGAAGAGAGCGTTCACCCAATCAGTCGGGCAATGCCAAAGGCAGCGGTCGCCGCTACCCCTCCGACGAGCACGGTTTGAATCCCTCCGCGCAACAGCGGACTACCCGTGAACCCACTTTTCACATATCCAAAGATGAACAAGGCCACAAAAGGATTGGCGTCGTGCAAGTTTGGGAAACATCGGACGATTCCTTATCAGATCAGACAACCCTAGATGGAGCTGCTGAGGTATATGGCAGCAGCGTCGCTACGCATGCGGGGAAGGGCGCCACGATCTGAGTGGTGACGCGTCCATCCCTCTCGAAGCCATGATGATCACGAGGGGCGTCGCGCGAAGAATCCTAGTTGGCGATCACGCAAACGGTGTCACACTCCATGCCCGGTAATGAATACACGGAAGTCATATGAAGAGAAGTCATGTGTAGAATTATAGGCGCAACTCCGCTCACAAGAAGGAGGGATTAGTCACAAGGGGACACTGCACTTGGCCAGACGGTGACTTCTGGCCATGATACGGGTCATCAAAGGTCACGCCACATTCAAGACAATAACCCTGGCCAGTCCGCCTCCCTCTTTTCGTTAATACATCATCGATGAGCAGCCCGTGCGCGCAGATCGTAGCCAGCGCGAAGGTGCCGGGGAGCTGCAGTGGGGGGTTCTATGTGGCACTCCATTAGCGGCTCTGTTTTTGTTGTCGCCTCACCGCATTTTCTTCCAAGGGAGCAAGCGACTCCCCCCTGCTCCATCGAAAAATAGTGCTTGACTGATTGGCTGAGGACGCGTAGAGGTGCCGGTAACCAGGAGAAATGCGATGCCCGTCAAGAAGAAGACTCGGAGTCCGATGAGACGACGCCGACCCCGCGGGCGCGCGACGAAGGCTGCGGCGAAGAACACGACGGAATCCGGACTCAGCCTCCGGTTGGACGAATTGACGGAGCGGATCGATATCGTGCTGCCGGAGGTGACGGCGCGGGTTGCAGCGTTGGAGCATCTGCTGCTGGAGCTGAAGCTGTGCACGCACGACGACCTGCGTCGGGCGCGGCAGTTCGTGCGCGAACAGGAGGCATAAGGGACCATGAGTGATCGGGGTCCTGAAGAGTTGGTAGTCGGTGACTGCACATCGGCCAGAGGCATGAGGCAAGGGGCGGCAGGGCAAGAGGAAGCCTTTTGCCTGCGCTCAGGGTCTCGACTGGCACCGAAATACGTCCTGAGTGCTGAGTTAGACCGCTCAAGTCTCAGAAGGAGCTGAGTGATGAATGGGCGGGGCGGAGCATCAAGAATCACGCTGCGCCTGGCAAGATAACCGCAATTCCCCTCCGGATTGGCACTCACTCTGCTTGCACCGAGAGAGGGAATAGCAGCCGCAACGGCACCCACAGGGCGAGCCTCCGATCAGCGGGGCAGCAGGTGAGGAGAGTCGACTCCATCCGTACGCGGGAACCGTGCGTGAATACCCAACCTCGTACAAAACACACCAAAGACCATCGTTTTGTTCCTGCTAGGACAGACGTGCTAAGTTGATGCTGCGTGTTGGCATAGCGTTCTGATGTGTCTTGTAGACCCCGCTGGTACACTCCACGCGTGAATGAAAGGACTGACGGCGATGAACTTACAACCGTTGCACGATTGGGTCTTGATCCGGACAAGCGAACCGATGGAGAAGAGCGTCGGCGGCATTATCATCCCGGACAGTGCGCAAGAGAAACCGGAGGAAGGAGAGGTCCTCGCCGTGGGGGCTGGTCGCTTTGTCGAGGACAAGGATTCGAAGGACAAGGTCAAGAAGAAGACCTTTGTGAAGACCACCCTCAAGCCGGGCGAGCGTATCCTGTACGATAAACATGCCGCCAGAGAAGTGGAGGGCGACGATAAAGCGTTGGTGCTCGTTCGTGAAGAGGATGTCTTGGGCTATCTTCCGTAATTGGCATGCTTCACAGAGAGACGAGGGCACTCACATCGAGGCCTGACCTCACCCCCAGACCTCTGACGCTGACCCGGATTTCTGCCTCATCGTTTGAGCATGGCAGGCAGGGTCAGAAAGTGGGCGAACACCATAGCCTGGCAGGAAGACCACCCTATCAAGGACCGGCCGGTCAACGGCACAACAGTCCAGGAGCACGATCATGAAGATGCTGCAGATTGTCTGTGGGGAGAAACTTGAAGAGTCGATCCTCGCCCTGTTTCAGAGCCTTGGGATCAAGGGTGTGGGAGGCAGTGGTCAGACCGGGACGGTCTCCGGAAGCGGTGGCTCGATCGATCGCAATACGTTGTTCATGGTCGCACTCGAAGATGATCACATTCACATGACACAGGTGCTGAACGCCGTGAAAGAGATCCATGCCAAATATCTGCACGGGTACCGTGGCCTTGAAATCCCGCTCAAAGTCTTTCTGCAACCCTGCGAAGTCATCCTGTAACGAGGTGAGACTCGAATCCTGGGTCGACGTGGGCATGGCAAATCGGCAAACGACCCCTCTGTGGATAGTAGGGTGGCGGACTTCCACTCCACTTTGCCATGCCCTCCTCTAAGACCTAGCGCCATAAATGGGCACAGAGCACTCCGCTTGGGATTGACCCGTCGCCCAGAGCGACGACGACACTTCTCACTCTTCGCCTGCCGTGCCGATACCAATCCAGGCTCGCAGAAGATCGTGTCGGGTCACGGAAGCGAAGACCATGCCAATTTAACCCGTCGAGAATTCGCAGGGTTGAGAGAACCAAGCCCATCTAGACCAATGAGGCGTGAGGTAAAACACCCCATACGGAAGAACACCGATGGAGGAATGTTGCCACAACGGCGCAACTCGATCCCTCCCATGTGGATCATCCGAGCTCGATGCGAAGGTGGTGTTCACCGTCCTTGACGAGAGGGATATGATCGCGGCTGATTATTTGTTTCCCATCAAGCTCTACCAGCGTCACGCCACGGCTCACATGGCGTGGATTTTCCACCGCGATGTTATAGGTCGCCGAATGATACCGAAAACGAATCGAGTATCCCGGCCAGTGGCGTGGAACACAGGGATCAATAGAAAGCGTGGCACCGCGCAAGCGGAAACCGAGCATCCATTCCATACCGGCCCGGTAGAGCCAACCCGCTGCGCCGCTGTACCAAGTCCATCCCCCGCGTCCAACATGTGGGGGCTCGCCGTACACGTCGCCGGCGACGACGTAAGGCTCGACTTTGTAGCGCTGGACGCTCGCTCGCGAGGAGACCCGATGAACAGGGTTCAACAGACAGAACAACTCGCCGGCCTTGTCCCCCTCACCCAATGCCGCGAAGGCCAGCACGGTCCAGACCGCCGCGTGGGTATATTGACCACCGTTTTCTCGGACGCCGGGGACATAGCCTTTGATATAGCCTGGATCCCTCGACATCTGATCAAAGGGCGGTGTCAACAGACGGATCAGCCCATCCCGCCGACTCACAAGATGCTGTTCCACCGCAGCCATGGCGCGAGCGCCGCGGTCCGGATCTGCCGCGCCGCTGATCACCCCCCAGGACTGAGCAATGGAATCGATGCGACATTCCGGGTCTGCAGCGGAACCGAGTGGCGTCCCATCATCGAAATACGCGCGCCGGTACCACTCCCCGTCCCATCCGTCCCGCTCGATCGCAGCCTTTAACGCACTCACATGCAGCCGCCACGTTTCGGCACGAGCACGCTCCCCACGCTGAGCCGCCACCTTGGCAAACTCCCAGAGCACCGTGTGCAAAAACCACCCGAGCCAGACACTCTCCCCCCTGCCCTGCTGGCCCACACGACTCATTCCGTCATTCCAGTCTCCGGTACCCATGAGTGGAAGGCCATGACTGCCGACGACAAGGCTTCGGTCCAATGCGCGCGCACAATGTTCAAAAAGGGTGGCGCTCGTCTGCGACACACGTGGCTCAAAATAGGATTCATGTTGCCCCTCAGCCAATGCCGGACCTTCTAGAAAGGACACCATTTCGTCCAGCACAGTCATATCGCCGGTCACTTCAAGAAATTGGATCACCGCGTACGGCAACCAGAGCAGATCGTCGGAAATGCGGGTCCGCACACCGCGTCCGGACGGAGGATGCCACCAATGCTGGACGTCGCCCTCGACAAACTGCCGCGCGGCCGCCCGCAGCAAATGCTCGCGCGTGACATCGGGTGCCGCCACACTCAGGGCCATGACATCTTGAAGTTGATCGCGAAACCCATAGGCCCCGCTCAACTGATAGAACGCCGCCCGTGCCCAGACGCGGCACACCAACGTTTGATAGAGCACCCATCGATTCAAGAAGATATCCGTCGTGCGCTCCGGCGTATGGACCTGTACGACACCCAAAAGGTCGTCCCATCGACTGGTAACCTCGCGCAAGAGCACGTTCACGTCCGCCCCACGATAGCGATCGAGTAGGAGACGAGCCTGCTCACTCCCCGCTGTCTGCCCAAGAAACCAGACGATTTCGGCGCGTTCGCCTGCGCCCAACTCAATCGACAGTTGAAGGGCTCCGCAAGGATCGAGACCCGCGCCGACCTTTCGGGACAGTTCTCCTCCTGCGTGCAGCGCCAAGGGGCAATCGAACGTCCCGTGACGACCAAGAAATTCCGTGCGATCACCGGTCCACGAGGTCTGTGTTCCGGCAAGAGCGTCTCGGTCGGCCGGACATATTCTGCAGCGTCAATCGAGAGATCTTGATCGGATCTTCAGGCGGAACAAATTGCAGCAATTCTGCCAAGACACCGTGCGAACCATGATGAAAGCGACTATAGCCCTGTCCGTGACAGGCGACATAGGGGGCCGGATCATCGCGAATCGGCAGCGCCGTCGGACCCCAGACCTCTCCGGAATCGTCATCACGGATATAGAGCGCCTCACCCGACGGATCAGATACCGGATCGTTCGACCAGGGCGTCAGCTGATTCTCATGGCTGTTCAATGACCAGGTAAACCCGGAGCCGGACTCCGACACGAGGAACCCGAACGACGGGTTCGCGATGACGTTGACCCAGGGTCGCGGCGTCCGAAGACCTTCGCCGAGAATCGTGACATATTCGCGTCCATCGTCTGCGAAGCCGCCCAAGCCGTTAAAGAATTCAAGTTCGCGTTCAGGCACCGGCACATCCAGGCGTCTGCTCAGGCGTGGTGAAGACGAGTTCGTCGACGTCACACGACTCCTGCGCGGTAAGCGAGTGACCTGCTCCGCCAACGTCCCGCGCCGGCTGAGCAGAACGACCCGAGCGACCTGCTGCAGCAGCATTCGATCCTGCGCGGAGAGCAGGTCGGTTCGCAGGAGATAAATACTACCTCGTGCCCCGCCGGCATCCGGGCAGAGGCGCAGCCGACTGCCCCGCACAAGCCCTTCCAACGAACCTTGCAACCCCTGCTCATACGACGAGGCTTTCTCATTCAGGATGATCACATCGGTCGATAATTGCCTCATCCGCCAGTATTCATGCGCTCGGAGCAATTGCCGGACGATGTCGACATCATCCGCGTTGTCGATGCAGGCCAACACGATAGGCAGATCGCCTGAGATACCATGCGCCCACAGCGCCGCACGGTCCACCGTACTCCGGCTCAGTACTTCAGAGGATGGTCGCAGTGAGACATCGGAATACAGCACGGCATTGGCCAGTTGCTGGAACAGTTGGGCCTCATCGGTCTCGATACCGAGGTGATGAAGTTGCACTCGCGCTTGGGTCCAGGCCAGCGACAGGGCACGCTCAAAGACTCTCGGGTCGCTGTACTTGTCGGCCAACTCCAACACGTAATCGCGGGTAGAGCCGACAATGGTTGAAAACACCAGGCGTACAGTCCCGCCTGCAGGCACCCGCACCGTACGGCGCAAGCTCATCACCGGGTCAAGCACGGATCCGACGGTATTCGAGAGCGTCCGCCCATCGATCATCGAGACCGCCGTGCGGACATGGTGCCCTCGTCCAAGAAACCGCGCGCGATCCGTTTCATATTGCAGAGCGCCCACGGTGTCTCCTTCGACCACAACCACCTGGGCCACCCACACCGTCGCTTCCTCATTCGACCGCCTGCGACGCGTAGCGAGTACCGCACCGACCTCCGGCACGAATTCGGTTTGCACGAACAGATTTGCAAAAGCCGGATGGGCCACATCGGCGGCCTGTGGAGCCAGGGACAGCTCGGCATAGGAGGTCACTTGTAGATCGCATGCGCGCGCCCCCATGTTGGTGACCGAAATACGTCGCACTTCGGCGTCGTCCTCGGACGACACCACAAGCTCGAGCGTCGTGTTCCAGTCTCCGTCCCGTCTGGTAATTTCGGCCCGTTCTTCGGTAAAAGACACCTCATAGTCGTCGGCCTCGACGCCAATAGGCTGATACCCGGCCGACCAGACAGACCCCGTCTGCATGTCGCGCAGAAACAGATAAGACCCCCAGCAGTCCCGCGTCGCATCCTCGCGCCAGCGCGTCACCGCGATATCTCGCCACCGCGCGCGGGCGTGTCACCGGCACGTCGCGCGGAGTCCGTTCCTGGAGCAGCAGTTCCGTCGCTCGGACAATCGGCTCGGCATGAAAACGGTTCCGCATCAGTCCGTCGTTCAAGACATTCGCGATCGAGACCAACGACATGCCCTGATGATGCGACATATAGGCCCGCACGATGGCTACGTCTTTTCCTTCCGGCACCCGTGTCCCCGTGTAATCCAGCGCTTCATAGAATCCGTAGGTTCCTCTCCCTCCGGCCTCGGCGAGGCGCCCGAAGCCTTGCGTGGCTTCCATAGGACTGATCATCGCCGCGAGGGCAGTGGCATAGGGCGCGACGACCACATCCTCACTGAGGCCTCGCTTGAGCCCCAGGCCCGGCACACCAAAACTGGAATACTGGTACGTCAAGTCGAGATCACGGGCATTATAGGCCGACTCTGAAACACCCCAGGGCACGCCTCGCTCTCTCCCATATTGAATCTGCCGACAGACGATCAGCTCATACGTCCGGCACAACAAGCTGCCTGCAGGGAAACGCATCACCAACGCCGGCATGAGGTATTCAAAGATGGAACCCGACCAGGACACGAGCGCCGAACCATCTCCCACAGGTGTCAGGGCGCGGCCCAGGTGAAACCAATGGGATGACGGCACATCGCCCTTGGCGATGGCGATAAAGCTCGCCAGCCTGGCTTCCGACGCCAGCAAGTCGTAGCAGCTGGGGTCCAGGCTGTTCTCCGGCATGCGATAGCCGATGGACAACAGCTTGCGGGTCGGATCGAAAAGA
>JACRQB010000077.1 GCA_016222925.1 Nitrospirota bacterium
AGGCAAGGCCATCGAAATCCGCGTTGCTATGTGTGGCAATGACGTCCATGCACGCATTCTAGCAGGGTCCTGAACCACACGAAATACTCGGCCCAATCTGGGACAGAACGAGATCACACTGAAGAATGATGAGGCGCTTACCATCAATATGGCAAGCGCCCCCGTTGCTTCCACACGACTGTTGGGTGATCAACGATGCCGTGCACCCTGGCGATCGTGTTTCTCACGACCAATATGTCGTGACGCACGACTCTGCGCTGCGCCGATTCGTGCCCGTTCCTTGTGTGTCATGACACTATCGGCTTCTGCTCGATCTTCCATTCGATCAATGCGGTCTTGCTTCCGATCGAGTCGAGCCGCCTCACGGCGGTTGAGTTGCCCACTGGCGATCCCTTGGTCAATCCGTTGTTCTTGATTCATCTGCCGCTGGTCGATCACCGGTGTCTCAGATTGGGCATAAACCAGGTTGCTCATCAACAATGCCATCCCGTTGACCGCGACTAGTATTCTCCTCATCAGTTCCTCCTATTCCACAGTGGAAATGACCCGAAATAACTCCGTGCAAGATAGCGCAGGACAATACCCATCTTGTCTATCAGGCCATTCAAGAAACGTCTATTTATCTTTGGTTTAGTAATTACTGGAAGAGTTGCAGTACTGACTAACGATCTCGCCCACTGCCGGAATGATCAGGACGGTCAAGTTTCTCAGGACGCTCAACACGGTCAGGTCGATCACCGTGGCCGGATCGCTCCGGTCGATCGACCCGCTCACGGTCTGAATCACCTCGCCCATCTCGGTCCCCTCGGTCATCGCGATCTCCGCGACCGCCCCGGTCTCCGCCTCTCCCTGACCCACTGCGGTCGTCGTCCTTGAAGAGCCGATCACTCCGTTCTCCACGGCTCACTTGCTCACGAAGCGCTTTGAGACTGGCCCGGCCTTCTTCAAAATCCGATCCACGGCGTTTCACTTCTCGGCTGAGGTCTAAGAGCTCAGCTGAACGATACCCTTGTTTGATTCCCTCACCGACCAACGCAGTTCCGTCTTTCGATGGAATTCTGCCTTCTTTCATCACGGCCAAGCCTTTTACGCCAGCCGCGAGCTCTTCCTGAGTTACCTTGTGGCGGCCTTCTTGCGACAATCGACTCAGTTCCCTCACCTCATCGACTGTGGCTCCCCGCGCGAATGCTTCTGCCAGTGTTTCCAGCGCACGCTGCCGATTTCCCTCTGCGATACCGCGGCCTTTTGCTTCTTCCAATACTTCGTGGGCAGACTCAAGCCGGGACGTCATCTGTCGCAGCACCGGATCGATCCGCTTGGGTTCAACCCCTTTCGCGAGACCTTCTCTCATCTTATTCAGCAACGACTCGGTGGGAAGCCCTCGCTCACCGGCCTTGCTTACGTGATCGAGCAAGGGAGTGATCTCGTTCTCCGAACGGCCTTGCGCCGAACCAAGCCGAGTGATCGCTTCTCGATCCTGAACCGAAAGGGGTTCGGCCAAGACCGGGGTCGTGGACAATGCCACCATCAAGCTCAGCACCCCCATCTCTATGTTGATTCGCGTTCGCATCGTCTTACCGTACGATCACCACTCCATTGGTTTGCCCGAACCCATCAATGATGAAATCCTCGGCCTGGGGCGGCGTCAGCCATCGGACTCCATCAATCACATACATGAACGTATATTCTCCTTCGGCCAGCGGCACATCGACCAACCAGACCGAAGAACCATCTACAATCTTCATTGGGGTCGCATCCTTGACCCAACCATTGAAGGACCCGACGAGTACGACCTGCTTGGCGCCAGGCGCGAGCACTGTGAAACGCACGGCCCTGGCCAGTGGCGTGGACATGCTCGGCTTCAGCACCGAAGGCTTGGCACAGGCCAGGGAACCACACAGCAGCATGATGATGAGGAGGCTTCTGGATAGGCGTCTGAGCCTCGTCAGTCCTATTCCCATGTGCGGGAGAGTACATACAGACTAGACCCGTTGCAAGAGATTCCGCGGACAATTTAAATTGCCACATCAAGCACCGCATTCTGTGCGCCGAATCCATCAGTCGTTTCTTCGGGAGCAAGCGGATCGGCAATCCACTGTTTGCCGTCGATGACGAACATGTATTGATACCGGCCGGGCTTCAGTGGGATGGTTGCCGTCCACACACCACCATCCGACCG
>JACRQB010000078.1 GCA_016222925.1 Nitrospirota bacterium
TCATGGCGGCGCTGCGCGCCGCGGACGGCTGTCCTTGGGATCGGAAGCAGACCCACGAGTCGCTGAAGCCCTACTTGCTTGAAGAAACGTACGAGGTCTTGGAGACGATCGACCAGCGCGACGATGCCAAACTGCGGGAGGAGCTAGGCGATGTGCTCCTACAAGTTATTTTTCACAGCCAGATCGCCGCTGAAAGCAAATCGTTCACGATTGACGAGGTGCTGGAGACGCTCGCGGAGAAACTCATTCGCAGACACCCTCATGTCTTCGGGACCAGCGATCAAACTGCCGGCGTCACGAATAGCGAACAGGTCCTCAGTCAATGGGAAGACATTAAACGTGCCGAGCGAGCGGCGGCCGGTGGCGCACGCTCTGCGCTGGACGGCGTGCCGAAAACCTTGCCGGCCCTGCTCCGGGCCTATCAAACACAAGCCAGGGCCGTACGGGTCGGATTCGATTGGCCGCACAACGCCGCGGGGCTCGATCAGATCTTTGGAAAGGTCGCGGAAGAAGTGGACGAGTTAAAGGACGCGCTGGCTCAGGCCGGCGCCGAGACGGCCTCAAACCGGCCCGAGCGCCAGGCGGACATCGAGGCTGAGTTGGGAGATATTCTATTTTCTCTCGTCAATCTCGCCCGCTTCGTCAAGGTCAACCCGGAAGAAGCGCTTCGCCGATCGACCAATCGCTTCATCGATCGATTTCATCTCGTTGAAGCGCAAGCGGAAGAGACGGGCAAGCCGCTGACAGACATGACCTTGGTTGAGATGGATGAGCTATGGGAGGCAGCGAAGCGTCGATTGCAGAGACACCAGCCCGGCACAAAGGAACACATGCCATGAGCAAGAATCAAGGCCCGTACGAAGAAGGAAAGCGTGCCGGCGCTCATCCGCTGCTCGTGGTATTCGGCATCCTCATGGGACTCTGGTTGTTCGTGGCCCTGATCGTCCCCAGTTCGAGGAACAAACAAGCCGCCGGGACCGAGGGTCCCAATGTCTCGGTCATCGAGGATCCGGAAGCCGCGCCTGTCATGTTCAAGGTTCAGACGACTATCTTGGAGATGAATACCCTGGGCTTGATCGTTCCCCCGCAAGCGACGGATAGTCAGATCGTCGCGCTTTTGAAACGCCTCAGGCACGCACGCCTGGAGGGCACCCTCGGTGCACTGCTCCCATCGACCACACCCGGCCACAAACTGGGTGATCACGCCATTGCCGACATTGTCATTTTTTCAGACAAGCAACTCGCGGAAGCAGATACGATCCGTACTTTGACACGAGGGGCCCATGCGCCCGGGACGCTCTACCCGAACGCCGTTCCATTCGAGGTAGCCATGGAGCAAGTTCGCGGCTACTACCGTATCGACTTGAATGATACCGGCAGCCCGGACAAGGGTTCCCTCGGTTTCGCCGACGAATCAGGTGTCCACTCGAAACACTACAAAAGAATCTTTTGATGGATCGGCCAGCGCCTGGTCCCGCAGAAGCTCAGAGACCTACACGTCTCCTCACTTCGTCTCGGATAGCCGATTGGTCCACTTCAAACAACGCCTCTAACTTCGGGAACAGATGGGCCAGCGGCCCAATAAATGGCGCCAGCAGCATGTCACGTCGTTCCGTCAACATGCCCTCCCCTTCAGCCACTTGCATCTTCCAGCCCGCAATCGTTTTAGAGAGGATGTTGCTCATCATCAATTGCTGGCCGGGCGAGCCGACAGCCATTCCGACGAGACGACGCTTCAGCACCTCCAGTTCATCCGGTATTGAGACTTTCACGCGCACGCCATGTGGCGTCGCCCAGGTGGATCGTTGAATCGAATAGTCGTAGGAAAAGACCTGCTCTCGCGGCTCACGAAATGGACCGTTGATTTCTATGATGGCAAAGGGGTTGTCAGTTGACGGCATGATTCGTGCGCTTTCCTCGGTGACAATGACACCCTCTATCGCCCGTACTATAAGAGCTTGAAGTTAGGGAGGACAAGAGGCTATCTATAGAGGAACACTGGACTAGATACAAGGCACAGGGCTGCGGCGGGTTGACGCAGCAACCAGGTCTTTACGGCTCCCCCGCTACGACGGCAGTGGTGGAGACCAGCACACGAGACAGCGTTCTGACGCACTGATATACTACGACCAAGGATTCCCTCGGGAGAAGGCATGGCCAAGAAAGGCTATCCTGGACTCGTCCTAGTACCACCCAGCGATCGAACGATCCTGAGGCACCGACTGCTCCTTTCTGCGTTGTTTATCATCGCACTCGTCTGGGGTGCGTCGACACTAGGCGTATGGTCACCCACCTCCAACAATCAAGCGAACTGTCAACCAGGCCTCGGACAGGAAGGCTCAAGTAGCCCTGCTGAAAACTGTGGCCAACCGCAATCAGTCACGGAACCGTTACCAAATCAGAACGAGTTCAGCCTTACGCACGTCTCACAGGCTGAAGGCCTAGCTGAGTCCAACAATCCTCCACCTTCCCATCCCCCTGATCCAGATCAGCCCATGACCCACAGCAAACACAGCCAAGACTCACAGCCTAAGTCTCCCGAGCCGACCGATCGCCAGACTGACCACAGCGTTGTACCTCCACGTAATGAAAAAACAGCGGCAAGCATGCCGGCCGCAAAACCAGCCCAAAATCCTGAGAACGACGTTCGCTTGGCCGATCGGCTCGCGACACAACACCTTCACAGCCAAGACTCAACACCCAAGTCCTCCGAGCTAATCAACCATCCCATTGACCGTAACATTGCACCTTCAGGTAGTGAAAAGTCGACATCACGCCTGTCGACCTCAAAACCTGCTCAAGATCTAGACATCGATGCTCGCCTGGCGGAACAGGGCGATGTCTTTGCCCAGTATCGCCTCGGACGCTATTACGCACAGCGTGACGGGCGACAAACCCAGGAGTCAGTCAGTTGGTACAAGAAAGCGTCTCCCGGTCTCCACCGTCTGGCTGAGACCGGCAATGGACAAGCGATGTATGTCCTCGGGGTCATGTACGCTTACGGGCGCGGAGTCACAAGAAGTACGGATGAGGCTCGCCGGTGGCTAACCCGGGCTGTTGAACACAAGATTACAGCCGCTCAGCCGGTTCTCGCGAAACTGGCAGTGCAACCTCATACCAATCCCAATCCAAAAGCAGCCGAACAGGCAAAACACCTCAAGCTGCAGAACTGAAGCAATCTGGCCACTCTCCGATATTGCGCCGATTGATAGGATCCCATAAACTGCGTCTCTACTATGGTTAATCTTACTCGCATCAAAACCAAAACACCGAGCCCATACAAGCTGACCCACATCGAGACGAACACCCACGACACGAAAACGTTCCGTTTCGAATTACCTGTCGACGCCACGCTGGACATGTTGCCCGGTGACTTTCTGTACGTCCATGCGACGATCAACGGCAAGCAAGTGAAGCGAGCCTACACACCATCATCGCTGCCCGATACGACGGGGTTCTTCGACCTGACGGTCAAGCGCTATGAGTCTGGTTCTGTCTCGAAGTATCTGCACGATCAGCAGATCGGAGAGACGGTATTGATGAGCGGGCCGAACACTGGCGGCCATTGGGTGAATGGTATGGCCACACGCCTGGGATTCGTCGCCGGCGGCACCGGCATCACGCCGATGATCTCCATCATTCGCTGGATTCTAACCAATAAAATTGATGCCGAGTTATTCCTGATCTTCGCCAACAAAACCGAAGCGGACATCATCTTCCGACAGGAGTGGGAACGAGATGTCCGAGACTATCCGAACTTTCATTGCCACCACGTGTTGGAACAGCCACCTCCGGGATGGGCGGGCAGCACGGGGCGCGTCACCCCTGAAATTCTCCGGCACCATCTTCCCGCTCCAGGGCCTGACACCAACCTGTTTCTCTGCGGCCCTCCGCCGATGGTTGATGCTCTGGAAACAACGCTGAAGGAACTTGGGTATCCTGAGCAGGCAATCATCCTCCCATAAAGGTCCTCGATCGACCGCAACGAGGCCGTTCCCCCTCTCATTAACCTGTGCTGATCGTTGATCGCCTTGATGGACTATTGCCACCGACAAGATCCTGCACAACGTGTTCAGCCGCCAACGCCCCATCACGGATACAGTCTGGAATGCCGACCCCGCGATAGCCGGCCCCTGTGAGGACCAACCCGGGATAGCGACTCACTGCGGCATCGAGCTGGGCCAATCGGTCCAGGTGACCAATCGTGTACTGCGGCATCGCCTTCCACCATCGATTCACTTCCGTGTAACTTGGGTCCACACTGATGCCGCATACCGCAGCCAGTTCCTCTCTGACTTTGGCCACCAGCGTCTCGTCATCCATCTGAAGAATATCTTCACGGCCTACGCCGCCGACATAGCATCGCGCCAACAGCTGATTCGCCGGAGCGCGATGCGGCCACTTCAGCGACGTCCAGGTTGCGGCAATCAAATCACGCTGCTCTGTTCGCGGAATGATAAATCCGAATCCTTCGATGGCGCTCGTCAGCGTCCGTGGAAACACCATCGCAATGGTGGCAGTCGACGCATAGGGAATCATGTCCAATAGTCCACCGGCAATCGGCGTCAATGGACGCACCAGTTCCGCTGACACATACGCCGGTGTGGCAAGAACCACGCTGTCCGCAGAAA
>JACRQB010000079.1 GCA_016222925.1 Nitrospirota bacterium
ATCTGCCTCGAATGATCAAAAGGATCGCCAGATCCCAGTACCATCGGCTGGTATCAAAGGGTCACTCATGTCGCTCGAGCAACGGCTCATGTTCGACGCGGCAGCTGCCGCCACAGCTTCCGAAGTGGCGTCAGAACAGGTCGCGCAAGAGCAGGCAGAGGCGGCGGTATCCGGCGAGTCCTCACATGACTCGGCTGACGGAGAGAAAGGTGGAGGCGAGGATGTCGTACAAGCCTTAACGAATTACATGCCGTCAGAGAAATCTGTCGAGGTCGCCTTCGTCGATCCCACCGTGCCGAATTACCAAGAATTGCTGGCAGGAATGGACCCCAATATTGAAGTCATCATGCTCGATGGGGGCCAGGATGGTGTTGCGCAGATGGCTTCGGCACTGGAGGGGCGTACTGGCATTGATGCGATTCATCTGATATCGCACGGCAACTCAGGCGAGTTACAGCTAGGCACCGGTACGCTTACTGCGGAATCAATGTCTTCGGACTATGCCGATGAATTTGCAACGATTCGCGGCGCACTCTCTGATCAGGCGGACCTCTTAGTCTATGGATGCAATTTTGGAGAAGGGGCGGAAGGTGCCGATGCGGTGAATCTCCTGGCCCAGATGACCGGCGCCGACGTGGCAGCCAGCAGTGACGCAACAGGCCATATCGATTTGGGCGGAAATTGGGAATTTGAAATCCAAGCCGGTTCGATCGAAACCGATCTGGCTCTGACCGATACCGCGCAAATGAACTGGGCGGGGATTCTGGGGACTGAAACGGTGGCCGACAGATTCTCGGATAGGTCGTTTGAGAATAACGATGGTACGCGATCATGGTCAAGCAGCTGGTCTGAGACGGATGCCGGCGGAGGTGGCGCGAGAGGCGGAGATGTCCGTGTTAATTCGGGCCAGTTACGCATCGATACGGATACGATCGGCAGTGCGATCAGTCGAGGAGTCGATCTGAGCCGAGCGACGAGCGCCACGCTCACCTTTGATTACACCAATCGTCTGGACGGCACAGACCGTGTTGAGCTACGCGTGTCTACGGATGGAGGAACGACCTATAGGACTCTCGGCGATGGGGTCTTTTCCGACTCGGCCAACACAGGCAGAGGGACGGCAAGGTTCGATCTCTCCGACTCTCTCTCAGCGAATACGAAAATCCAGTTCATCGTCACAGGTACAGATGGGAGAGGGGGAGACCGTTTGCAAGTCGACAATGTCCAAGTCAGTTATGACACCGATGCAGCGAACAGTGCGCCAACTATCAGCAGTAATGGTGGCAACGCGACGGCATCAGTTAGTGTCACAGAGAACAGCAGTACGGTCACAATGGTCACGGCAACCGATGCGGATGCTGGACAGACCCTGACCTATTCGATTGCCGGCGGAGCCGATGCCGCACAACTCACCATCAACAGCAGCACCGGACAATTGAGCTTTGTGTCTGTCCCGAACTACGAAGCGCCAACCGACAGCGGCGGTAACAACGTCTACGATGTGACAGTGCAGGTATCGGACGGAAATGGTGGCATGGACACTCAAGCCATTGCTGTGACGGTGGCCAACGCCAATGAGGCGCCCACCGACCTGATTCTCTCGGCCAACAGCGTCGCCGAGAACGCCGCCACCGGCACCGTGGTCGGCACAGTCAGTGGCACCAACCCCGATACGGGGGATACCAAAACCTATTCGTTGACGGATACGGCTGGCGGGCGGTTTGCGATCAATGCGAGTACCGGCGTGATTACGGTAGCTGACAGGAGTCTGCTCAACTATGAAGCCGCAGCCAGCCACACTCTCACAGTGCAGGTCACCGACAGTGGCGGACAGAGCTACACCGAAACCTTTACGATCAACCTGAGCAATGTGAACGAGGGGCCAACGATTACCAGCAACGGGGGAGAAACAGCAGCAGCAGTGAATGTGACAGAGAATCAGACGACTGTTACTACGGTGGTTGCGGCGGATGTTGATGCTGGAACAACACTAGCGTACAGCATCGCAGGAGGGCCGGATGCAGCACGATTTTCGATCGATAGCACCACCGGCGCACTGCGATTCTCCACTGCCCCTGACTTCGAACGACCATCCGATGTGGGAAGAAACAACGTCTATGACGTGACTGTTCGAGTTTCTGATGGCCAAGGAGGAACGGTCACACAGACAATCAGTGTGCATGTAACAGATGTCAACGAAGCGCCAAGGATCACGAGCAATCGGGGAGGGGATGCTGCCTCCGTGACTATCCGGGAAAACAGTACGACCGTCACAAATGTGCGTGCCACAGATCCTGACGGAGGAGCGCGGATTACGTACAGTGTTGTCGGAGGGGTTGATGCGGCTCTCTTCACGATCAATCCAAGCACAGGCGCACTGCGCTTCAACTCCGCGCCGAACTTTGAACGGCCGACCGATACCGACAGCAATAACGTATACCAGGTCGTCGTGCAGGCGAGCGACGGACGAGGAGGCACCGATTCGCAAGTACTCAGCATTCGAGTGACCAATGTCAATGAATCGCCGACCGATCTCAGCCTCTCGGCTCATAGAGTGGCTGAGAACGCGACCACCGGCGGACGGCCGGTTTGCGATTAACAGCAGCACCGGCGTGATTACGGTGGCGGACGGCACGCTGTTGAACTACGAGAGCGCGCAGAGCCACCCCGTCACAGTACAGGTGACAGACAGAGGTGGCTTGACATACCGCGAAACATTCAGGATTGATCTCGCGAATATAAATGAGGTCCCGACCGACCTGAGCCTCTCGGCGAACATGGTGGCGGAGAACGCAGCGACCGGCACGGTGGTGGGCACCGTCACGGGTACTGATCCGGATGCGGGGGACACGAAGACCTATAGCTTAACGGATACAGTGGGCGGGCGGTTTGCCATCGACAGTACAACGGGGCAGCTGACTGTGGCTGATGGCTCCTTGTTGAATTATGAAGCAGCGACGAGTCACACGGTGACGGTGCGGATGACCGACAGTGGAGGCCAGAGCTACAACGAAACCTTTACCATCAATCTCACCAATGTGAATGAGACTCCAACCGGGGCCGATGCCACGGATGCGCCCACAGAAGATACGGCGAACACATTGACGACGGTCAATTTCGGCACGCGTGAGACCAACAAAATCCAAAATACACCATCTTCTGGACTGAGTCTATTGATCGAGGGTGAAGAGGAGGGATTCCGCCTACCCGATGGTTTGCAGAAGACAATTGAAATCAAGACTGAAGCACCGGTGACGGCTGATAT
>JACRQB010000080.1 GCA_016222925.1 Nitrospirota bacterium
CGCGGGAATATTGGGCGGGGCGATCGGCAATTTGATCGATCGGCTTCGTTTTGGCGAGGTGATCGATTTCCTAGATGTCTACATTGAAACCTACCACTGGCCCGCCTTCAACGTCGCGGACTCCGCGATCACCATCGGGGTCATTTTTCTCATCATTCACTTTGCCTTCGAAAAACAGGCAGATCCTCCTCCCGAGTCGGAGATATCCTCGGTGCGTTAATCCAATCAAGAGCTTTGGTTTTGATGTTGTGAGTGTTGATCGCTCACTCACAATTCAACATTCAACACGACGAACTGGGAATCAGGCCGGCATGCGAACGATAAATCCGCCCTGTTCCTTGACTTGCTTTTGCTGCTCCGCCGAAAACATGACCAGCGGTTCGCTGTGACAGAATTGACACTCCCTCGTGGTGAGTGTCGCAGTCGGTTCCCCGATGCTCACGAGGTACTCCTTAGCAAGTTTGAGGGCGGTGGCTTCATCCGTCGTCATGACATCGAAGTGAATGCGACCGCTCTTGCCTGTGACCCAAGTGTCGTAGACGTGAATCGTATCCGAAGACATGAACAGCTCCTTTCAGCGGACGACCAACATGACCAAAACTCCGAGGATAATACGATAGTACGCAAAGACTCGCAAGGTATGCCGTTGGACATAGGTCAGGAAGACGGCGATGACGGCCCAGGCCACCAAAAATGAGATGAGCATGCCGAGGCCGAGCGCCATATAATCCTGATCGGTAAACGCCCCTCGTGCTTTCCATGTTTCGTAGACTGTCGCAGCGATGATGGTCGGGAGCGCAAGAAAGAAGGAGTATTCTGTGGCCACTTTTCGGTCGAGTCCGGCGAGCAGGCCTCCGATGATTGTTGAGCCGGAGCGAGACATACCGGGGATGAGGGAAGCGCATTGTGCCAGCCCGATCCAGAAGGCATGGACAGCCGACACCTGATCCAGACTCTTGGCATGGGTGGTCCGTTTCGTCGCTTCCACGATGAGGATGATAATGCCGCCCAGGATCGACGTTAAAGCCACGGTCAGAGGAGTGAACAAATGCGACTTGATCCATCCGTGAGCCAACAGGCCGAGTATGGCCGCGGGCAGAAAGGCAATCCCGAGTCCCAGCAGGAACCATACGTTGGGATGATTCCGCATGGAGCTCTTGACGCGGTCGGACCATGCGGCGGGAGGCTGGTTTGCCGAGGTTGTACGCAAGACCTTCTGCTCCTGCCATGCGCCGGACAGCAGCCGGCCGATTTTCTCTCGTTCAAAGACAATCACTGCCAAAATCGCACCCAGTTGGATGGAGATTTCCGCGTTGGCAGCGACGTCACCGGTGAAGCCGAGGGCATGGCCTACCAAAATAAGATGTCCTGTGGACGAGACGGGGAGAAACTCTGTGAGTCCTTCGACGATCCCCAGTATCACGGCGAGCATTGGGCCCCATTCGTTCATGCGTACCCCACGTCAAATAGTAAGTGCGCGGTTTCAACCATCACGGCCATCTCCGATAGAATGTGCGGGATGATCACAGAGCGACGACAATCCGTCAAGCGGCAGATGGTTGTCGCGTCAGACCCGAACCGATTCCTACAACGGCAAATATGTTGACAATGCCGGAATGTTGGCATACACACAAGGAAAGAAACCGCAAGAACCACGGTTTCAGCCGGGTCGGCGGAATGTTCCACATGATGCTCGGGCAAGCCGTAAGATTTGATGGAGGGAGGATCGCATGAGACGCGAGTGGACGGCGATAGTGTTGGTTGGGGCGGTGTTGGCCGCGGGTTGCGTATCCAACAAGAAGTACCAAGGCGCGTTGGCCGAGGCAGACAACGTCAAGATGGAACTGGAGAAGACTCGCCAACAGAAGGGCGCCATGGAACAACAGGTCCGAACCCTCAAGGAACTGAACGTGAAGTTCGGCAATGAGGCACAAGCGGCTCGTGATGAACTCCAGCGCATTGAGCACGGACGTGATGCGGAGCGAGGCACGAGCGAGGGACGAACCAAGGAACTTGAGGATAAAGTCAAGGCGTTATCGGCGCAGAATAAGAATGTGCGGCAGGAATATCAGGATGTGAAACGTCATAATGACACGCTGAAATCATTGGTCGCGCGTTATCAAAAAGAGCTCAAGGATCGTTCCCATGCCGGGGCGGTCGCTCAAACAGCGACACTGACACCAAGCCAGGCTCCATCCGGAACCGCGACGGTCTCTCCCGTCGCTGCATCGGCGGCGATGAACATTAATAAGGTTTCAGCAAACGACATGATTCTCTTTCTCGGCCTGAAGCAGGACGAGGCCGATCGCATCGTGAGCAATCGCCCCTATCGCGTGAAGGGTGAATTGGTCGCAAAAAACGTGGTTCCAAAAGAAACCTTTGATCTGATCAAAGATCGAATCTCTGTCAGCCCGTAGAAGACACTGAACTTTGTGCAACCAAAACGGCCGTTCTCCATCGGGAGGGCGGCCGTTTTTTTTGTTTCCACAGAGAAGCTGTCACCAACCGTGTCTTCTCTCTCAGGGCTTGCCAATGGGAATCCGGACCAAGAGTTCCGGCACGGATAGGTCCTGATTGACGACGTAGGTGGTTTGCTCGTGGGAGCCGGACGCTTCGTCGGTCGTCACGGATTCTTGGAGTTGACCGAGCGAGGACCGTCCCGACAGGACGATAGCCTGTGTAGTTGAAGAATCGAACGGAAGACGAGAGAACCGGAGGATGATGGCGCCGTACCCCGCCGCTACTGGAATTGTTCGACGTTGATGTGCAAGCAGTTTTGCTGATAGCTGTTCCTCTACTGGTATGGGGAAGAGCAGGTGAAAGGCCAGGGGGACGAGCTCAGTCAATTCGCTCA
>JACRQB010000081.1 GCA_016222925.1 Nitrospirota bacterium
ACTGCAGTGCTTGCGAGCCCTATGGTTGGGTAAGGAAGGGGAGTCAGGCGTGGCAATCACACAAGATACCAGAGAGCGAATCATCGTGCCGGGTCCCGCAGGGTTCCATCCGCCGTCTGCGGCCCAGTTAGGTGTAGCCCTGCCGGATCCTGGGCAGGGATTGTACTATGGCCTCCTTGAGCCGAACGAGGAGGTAGTCATTGAAGAGATGGCTCGAAAAATGCTGACGAGCCCGAATGCGACGATCTTTCCCGGTCCCCTGCTCTTGTGGGCGTGGAACGATCACGCGGTAGAAAAGGCGAAGGCAACGCTCGAAATTGCGGCGCAGATTCCTGAAGTGATGATCATTCCGATGCCGGATTATCGGCCGAAATATCCGAAAATTGATCCTGAAGAAGTGATCAACCCTAATCATCCGAATCTGACGATCTGGGGCAATAAGATCGAAGCCTGTATCTTTATCGGTGTGCATTGTCATTATGCGAATCTCACTCTGAAGATGATCAGGGCAGGAACCAATTGCTGCACCATGGCGGTTTGCGCGGAGCAAGGTCATGAGGATGCGATGCTGACGATTCGAGACTCCGATACGCTCAAGATCAAGCGTGTCGCGCAGATTTTCAAGCGTGTCCGTGAGGAGTTGGGCATCAAGCTACCGGAGAGCGGCGAAAATGTCCGTTTTACCGGCACACAGGCAAAGGTGCATGGCGGTAAGACTCACACCAATCCGATGGCGTTTGCTCCGACTCCTGGTGGGACGGGGAGCGCAGCGATGTTCGGTCATTCTGCCGAGCAGATGAAGCGGGAAGGATAAGGCCGAGCGGCAATGCTCGAACTAGCCAAGAGGTGCAATTATGAGCGAGACTGAAGTGAAGACAAATCCGCAAGGCGACCCAATTACCAGTGTGGCCCCGCCGCCAAGCGCATCTAAAAAGGATCCGCATGGCGAAGCGAAAAGGCAGCGGGTGGTGACACCTGAGTACATGTTTCACGAGGCGCCACGGACAAAGGAATTCATCACCGGCAGCGAGGCCGCAAAAGAAGCAATCCGTCGGTCGAACGTGGACTTGGCCATCGCCTATCCGATCACCCCGCAGAGCGAAACGATGCAGCTCGTCGGTGTGCTCTATGGCGAAGGCTATGTGAAAGAATATTATCGTGGTGAGGAAGAGGTCGGTGTGATGGCAGCGATTGCCGGGGGCTCACGTTCGGGTGTCCGGTGTTACACGGCGACGGCCGGTCCCGGTACGTTGCGTGGCCTCGAAGGCATCGCCTCCTGGCCAGGCCACCGCCTTCCAGTCGTCGCCATGTTTACCTGTCGTGTCGTGAATGCCCCGCTGGCCATTCAACCGGACAACATCGAAGTGTCTTATCTGCTCAACTGCGGCATGATCGTTTTCCATGCCGAGAATCAGCAGGACATGTTCGATTTTACGATGGCGGGTTTCACGATCAGCGAGAAGAATGATGTTACCCTGCCGGTCGGCGTGTGCTGCGACGGGTTCTTCGTGACCCATGCTCGTGGGTACGTGCGCATGCAGGATCGTGGCATTAAGCTCCCGCCGCGTGAAGCATGGCGCGGAGCCGTTCCCGTGCTGGATGCGGAAAATCCTCCCGCGCGTCTTTCCCGTGACGCCCCGGTCCAGAAGTCGAACTTTATGGCGTATAACATTCACGCCGTCTGGCAACAGGAAGTATGGGCGGCGGTTGAACGGTCACGCAAGTACATCGATCGGTATATGGGCGGATTGCTCACTGCGGAGAACGTCGATGATGCCGAAGTGCTCATCATTGCATCCGGCAGCGCTGCTGCCCAGTCGCGCGAGGCCGTTCGACTTTGTAAGGAAAAGGGCATGAAGGTCGGATTGATCAAGGTCCGCTCCCTCCGTCCATTTCCGACCAAGGAACTCCGCCAGTTGTGCGGCAAGGCCAAGCTGATCGTGGTCCCTGAATTCAACTACGTCGGCTGGCTGGCCAAGGAAGTGGCGACTGCCATCTACGGTTTCTCCAACGCAAAGATCATCGGTGGCCCGCGCGTGTACGGTGGTCAGTCGATGCCGGTGGAGTTGATCGTGGACGAAGTCGAATCCGGTGTGAGCGGTAAGAAGTCTACGAACGTTGCGATGTCGCAGATCATGGGCGGCGTCAATCCGGACGAAGTCGCTCACTTCATGCGCAGCATCTAAACTGGTGTTGGAAAATGAAGAGCCCGTCAGGGTCCATTCCTGACGGGCTCTTCATTTTTTGGTCTATCTCGTCTTCTTGTCTATCTGATCGACTGGACAGACTAGAGAAACTAAATAGACCGAACAGATCGTTCGCTACCCCTGGATCTCGTCCTCGATCATCTCCTCACTGTTCGGCATCCCATAGGCCACATACTTCGCATAGGACAGATAGATTCCTGCACTATCGGTCATGGCCTTCGAGCCGGCAGTCAGTCGAATGATCTTATCCGAACCGGGTGGCTCGACGTTTTGTAACATCATGACATGGTCGTGTAGCAGCCTGATATAGCGCTCCACAGCCGATTCAACCTCTTTATAGGCCTTGAGGATATCATCCGTCATAGTTGTCCTCCCTAATAGGGTGAGCATACACTAGGCCTATGCGCAGCCACAATGTCACCGTCTCGTCCCTGCTGTTAACGACGATTGAGAAGGTGGCCAAGAACGAAGGGGTTTCACGAGAGCGCCTCTCAACCGCGGTTCTTGAGCTCTCAAGGCTTTTCACGAAAGGGCGAAGTGCGCTGAGCAGCTCCTATCTCGAATCTCCAGCCCTTGCCGCGGCGTATCTCAACTATTTCCT
>JACRQB010000082.1 GCA_016222925.1 Nitrospirota bacterium
AACTGCTTTCCTTCTGGCGTCGTACACCGGACCTTCAGGGCGAGAGGCGCACGGGGCTGCGCGCGACAATGGGCAAACCGACCATCTTCACCACCGACAACCACGTGCTCGATAATGGCACCCCATGACATGCTACCCAATAACTGTCCAGAGGTGTCGTGTACGTTGATCGTCTCTTGCCCAGAATCAATAATGAGAGATTTCCCACGATGCCCCGTAGTGGAAACCACTGGAAACGTCATATACCTATCTCTTTCCCGAGTAGCCTAAGCCAGGAACGGGGAATCATGCTGCGTGGCCCATGTTCTGAGTTGATTTCACGAGCTCATGGATTTGTTCGCGAACACTATCCGCTATCTCCGTGAACCGTATCCCCATTCCAGGACTGAATGTATATTGATCAGCTTTTGGACAAACCCAGGCGACGGTTCCTTTTGCCGGCATCCATTCCTCGGATTTCTCTTGCGGTAGGCGAGTATTTGATCGATGACGAAGTCCCAGGACAGGGTGCCGATTGCCTCCCCATTGACACCCAACAAGACGACCATTTCACGTACCGCGTCAAGTTCAACGACTTTGCCTTTGTGGCGAAGGCTCAAAGAGACAGGGTATTTCACAGGCCCTCCATCCGAAACACGCACGAGGCAAGTATAGCGCGGCGTTTCTGATTGTCGAGGAAAATGAGGGGGTTAAGAAAAGCGAGGGAAAGAGCTAACGGCCAGGGGGGAAATATCAATGTCCCCCCTTCTATGAATTATTAGCTAGACCTATCAATCAAAAGTAGAAATGTGCCAGTTTTCATGCGGTCTTAGCGTCTTTTTCCTGTTCAAATATGCGCATCGGTTGGTTTTTTCCCAAGATTGCATCTTCCGTAATCACCACTTCTACGATCTGCTTCTGAGAGGGGGCATCATACATGATGTCAAGCATCACTTCTTCCAGGATCGCCCGAAGGCCTCTAGCCCCAGTCTTCTGTGCATAGGCTTTACGCGCTAGGGCCCCCAACGCCGCTTCGGTGAATCGGAGCTTGACCTTTTCGAACGATAACAGCTTCTCATACTGCTTGGTCAACGCATTGCGCGGTTCAGTAAGGATACGGATCAAGGCTCGCTCGTCCAACTCCTCTAACGTGGCCACGACGGGTAATCGTCCCACGAATTCAGGTATCAGACCATACTTCAGAAAATCTTCTGGCTGTACCTTAGACAGCAGATCCCCCAAACGAATGTCGCTTTTTCCTCGGATTTCAGCTCCAAATCCCATGGCTTTTCGATTCAGACGCTGTTCGATGATCTGTTCTAAACCGACAAACGCTCCACCACAGATAAACAAAATGTTGCTGGTATTGACCTGAATAAATTCCTGATGCGGATGCTTCCTTCCCCCCTGCGGTGGGACATTCGCGACCGTGCCTTCGATCAACTTCAGTAGGAGTAAACGGAACGTCAAGATATTTGGCCAAGGTCTGGGCCAAGAGGGTCTTCCCCGTTCCGGTCGGACCCACCATGAGGATATTGCCCTTTTGGAGCTCGATATCGTCAACCTCTTTTTCCTTTGAGGAGATGCGCTTGTAATGATTGTGTACGGCCACAGACAGAATGCGTTTAGCCCGCTCCTGCCCGATGACATATTGATCAAGGTGATGCTTGATCTCCGCTGGCTTCTTGAGTTTAGACGAAATTTCTTCTTTGGCTTCTTCCCAGTCCTCGGCAATGATGTCATTGCAAAGATTGACGCACTCATCGCAGATATACACCGTCGGTCCGGCGATGAGTTTTCTCACCTCATCACGGCTTTTCCCACAGAAAGAACAGCGCAAGTGTCGATCCATCTTTTCCTGCTTGGCCATGCACCCTCCTGCGTTACTTACCTTTGATCCCGTCGCCGGATTCTACTGCTTTCATAAGTTTGGGTGGTCGTGTGATGACCTCGTCAATGAGGCCGTACCGCTTCGCTTCTTCGCCGGACATGAAATAGTCCCGTTCCGTGTCATGCGCAATCTTCTCAATCAACTGGCCAGTGTGTTTAGCCATGATTTCATTGAGGCGTTCACGAATCTTGAGAATTTCCCGAGCATGGATGTCTATTTCCGTCGCTTGTCCTTGGAACCCACCCAACGGTTGGTGGATCATCACCCGAGCATTGGGCAGTGAAAACCGCTTGCCTTTTGTTCCGGCGGTCAATAGGAGCGCACCCATACTGGCAGCCTGACCGAGGCAGATGGTGTTGATCGGGGGCTTCACATATTGCATGGTATCGTAGATGCCCAATCCGGCTGTCACACTGCCTCCCGGCGAGTTGACGTAGAGATTAATATCTTTCTCGGGATCTTCCGCTTCAAGAAAGAGCAGCTGCGCAATCACCAGGTTGGCAAACACATCATCGATTGGGGCTCCAAGAAAAATGATACGATCTTTGAGAAGGCGTGAGTAGATGTCATAGGCTCGTTCGCCTCGATTGGTTTGTTCGACTACGATCGGAACCAACATATTGTTCAATTCCTTTCCCGGGCAACTCCGTACCCAAATCAACCGCCACGCCTATCCTTGAATGACCGCTTGACGATAGACAACATCCAGCGCCTTATCGGCCAAGATCCTCGCGCGTAATTCCTCAACAGAATCCTGGCCACCTGCCTGGATCATTTTCACGAGATCGGCCATCGGTACCCTGAGCTCCGTGGCTAGCCGAGTCACTTCATTATTCAGATCGTCCTGGCTCACCGACAAGCCTTCTTTCTCCGCAATGGCCTCAAGAATCAGCCCTGCTTTCACACGTCGATTTGCCTCCTCACGGTGCTCTTCGCGAATCTTCTTCAATTCTTCCGCATCCGGCGCAGGAAGGGAATCGGTGAGGTTACCACGCTGTCGTGCTTGTAATTTCTGCTGCACAATCGTGCTGAGCTCTCGTTCTACGAGTGTATCAGGGAGATCAAAATGATGGGTCTCGATCAGGCGTTTGAGAAGCGTATCTTTGTAGGACTCCTCAATATCCCTCTTGAGCGCCTTTTCCATTTGGCCACGCAACTTGTCTCTTAACTCGTGGAGCGACGCGTATGGTCCGCAGTCCTTGGCGAACTCATCGTCAAGGGTAGGGAGCTTCTTCTGTTTGACTCCCTTTATGACGAGGCGGAAGCTGACAGCTTTTCCCGCGACTCGTTGATCCGGATGGCTCACCGGATAAGTCTGCGGAATTTCTACCATATCACCTGCCTGTCTTCCGATCAGATGAGCGTCGATTTCAATCCCCAGCAAAGCGGCTTTTGATCCCACTTTATGGAGCTGGCCTTCCTTCTTTGTACCTTCGAGAGGAGCACCATCCAGAAAACCTTCGAGATCGACGATGCCATAATCCCCTTCGGATAAAACCGTACCAGCTTGAGCCTCGTCCAGCCGAGCCTGTTGTTCACGCAACACTTCCAGAGCACGGTCTATCTGTTCCTCTGCAACCGTACGCTTGTCGGCCTGGAGTGAAATGGGACTGGGGGACTTATAGTCGCGAAGTTCGATCGTCGGTTTGATTTCGACGGTTGCCGTAAACGTAAACGGGGCGTCTTTTTGGATTTTGACCCGATCCAGAGGGGGAATATCCACCACGACCGGACTAATCCCGGCCTGTTTGATGGCCCGACCATAGAAATCCGGCACGAGCTTTCGAATGACATCTTCTTCGATTGTTTTGGCATAACGCTTTTCTAAAATAGCCACCGGGGCTTTCCCTGGTCGAAACCCTGGAATCTGAACCTGACGGTTGAGTTCCAAATAGGCTCGTGAAAATTGTTGCGCCACCTCATCGGCCGGCACCTCAATTTTCAAGGCGCGTTTCATCGGTCCTAACTCAGTCACTTCCATCTTCATCGTCGAAATGGGACTCCCTACTCCATAAGTGTTTGTCTATAGTGGTGCGAGAGGGGGGACTTGAACCCCCACGGTTGCCCACGAGATCCTAAGTCTCGCGCGTCTGCCAGTTCCGCCACTCTCGCATGGTAGAGGATACCGCGGAGCTGCCACTCCATCACCATAGATTAACTAACCAAGAGTGGCTAAGACTGCAAAAACACGCGATGTCGTATAGCGTTGTACCGTTGGACACCTATAATGTCAACCCATACGACCGAGGGTACCCCGCTCCTCTGCATGTGATGATCCAGCTTGGCTATTTACTGATCTCCTCTATCCCCGTTACTCACCGAAAACTCCATCCATACATTCACTATGGCGCACCTCAAGGCGACCGCCATCCTACGGGAGTTGCCTCCTCATTTCGAATAGCATCGACAAGGGCCAGTCACCTTGCTGGTCATGAACACGCATGCTAAGATGCTGTCCCTTTATACTTCTTGATGCGGAGAGGTGCGAGAGTGGACGAATCGACATGCTTGGAAAGCATGCGTCCCGGCAACGGGACCGTGGGTTCGAATCCCACCCTCTCCGCCATACCGCAGTTCGTGTGTACCGCCTGCTCTTTATCGCTGTATCGTAATTTCTGCGGGCGGATAGACACCTGAAGCTTGGGCTGGGCTGGAGGGTCTCGATCGAGAATAGGGGCTGGGCCCTGTGCAATAGAACCCTGTGAACCCCGCCAGATCCGGAAGGAAGCAACGGTAAGCAGTCAGTTCTATGTGCCGCAGGATCACCTAGCCCCACTCTCTATCGAAAAACTTGGCGTATTTAGGGACATCCTGGCGTCCCTGAATCTCGGGTTTTCTTAAGACTTAACGTTGGGGAGCAACGCGACAATTGGATTACCAAGTCTCCGCGCGCAAATATCGGCCTGGCACGTTTGACGATGTGATCGGTCAGCCCCATGTCGTCCAAACGTTGATGAACGCGGTCTCGACGAAACGAGTCGCGCACGCGTATCTCTTTTCCGGCACGCGAGGTGTGGGGAAAACGACCGTCGCACGAATCCTCGCGAAGGCACTTAACTGTGAACAAGGACCGACAAGTCATCCCTGCGACACCTGTGAAAATTGCCGTGAAATTGCACAGGGGAACTCGGTTGATGTCATCGAGATTGACGGCGCGTCTAACACCAGCGTGGATGATGTGCGAGAGATCCGCGAGAACGTTCGATTCACGCCGTTTCGTGGTCAGTTTCGCGTCTATCTTATCGATGAAGTCCACATGCTCTCAAACTCGGCGTTTAATGCCCTCTTAAAGACACTCGAAGAACCACCAGCACATGTGCAAAACCATCAGCCACGCGGATCTCGAACTGCTCTTGGGAGCCGTGCCTCAAGAACTGGTGCAGGAACTGCTCCGAGCGATTTTGGCCCAAGACAGCCCTGCTGCCCTTGCCAGCCTGGCTAACCTGCTGGACCGGGGACATGACTTGCGGGCGTTCTGCGCGGAAGTCGTCGAACACATCCGTAATCTGCTGGTGGCAGCAGTCGTTCCCAGTACGGCCGAGCTGCGTAGTTTGATTGAAACCTCGGAAGATGATCTGAACCAGCTGTCGATGGATGCCAAGATACTGACTCCGGAACGGTTTCAGGAACTGCTGGCAATCTTCATCCAAGCGGAAGATTCTTTACGATTCAGCAGCCACCCTCGTTTCGTGGTGGAGACTGCGGCTGTTCGAGCTACTCGCCTGCTTCGCCAACGAGAGGGTACGGAGGCCCGCTCAGCACAGACAGCGTCGTCTTCCAGCCAGAAACCTCCAGCTAGACCGGAAGAGCGCAAGAGCGGGCCATCAACTCCTCAGACTTTACGCCAGGGCGTACCCGCGGCGTCACGGCCCATCCCTAAACCTGCTCACACGCCCAGGGGGGAAACGGACGAAGGGTCGACGATCTCACCTAAACCATCTCACAATCCACCGCCCGCTGTAACGACAACCGCCCCGGCCACCGTGCCTCCCATAGCTGTCGATCCACAACCAACGTTGCAGTGGGACTTAGTCCAAGAAGAGGTTGGCGCTTCATTTCCCAATATCGCACCGTTTCTCGAAGCCGGCAGGTTTGTTGGAATGGAGGGCGGCTTCGTCACCATAGGATTTGCCAAGCAGGCAACCGTGGCCAGAGCGAGATTGGAGAAGGAAGAAAATCTTCTGGTGCTATCAAAGCTGTGCGAGCGTCAGTTGGGGTCTCCCGTACGTGTCCGTATCATCGAGCTGACTGAGACTCATCCACCGGGACCGACCATGGCCCAAATACGAGCAGCCAAGGAACAAGAACTACGGGTGATGTTGTTCGAACGTGCGAAAGCGAACCCGACGGTGAAGCAAGCCCTCGAGATATTCGACGTCGAATTGGCCGAGGTTCGTACTATAGCTCAGCAGGAGGCAAGCGAATGAAAAGTCCTTTCGGTAATATGGGCAACATCCTTAAGCAAGCTCAGGCCATGCAGGAACAAATGGCCAAGATTCAGGAACAAGCGGCGTCAAAAACCGCCAGCGGGACGGCCGGCGGTGGGATTGTCACCGTCACAGCGAACGGGGCGATGCAGATTGTCAGTGTGGCGATCGAAAGCGCTGACCGGCGGGATGAAAATTCCAGGCCTGTTTTAGCGATGGCCGTCGATCAACAGGGCCTGTTGGCGAGATTGATCAAGGAACTGGTTCGTCTCCCAGGAATCGGTCACAAGAGCGCCCAGCGATTGGCCTTTCATCTCATGAAGGCCGAGCGAGAGGATGCCTTGCGGCTAGCGGATGCCATTCGTGCGGTGAAGGATGGATTGGCGTTTTGCCGACAATGTCGCAATATCGCCGAAGCAGACTTATGTGAGTTTTGCCTCGACCCGAAACGTGATCAGACCAAGATCTTCGTCGTTGAAGAACCGAGCACGCTGTACGCCGTCGAACGGGCAGGCGCTTATCGCGGGCTCTATCACGTCTTGTTGGGAGCGCTTTCCCCACTCGACGGCATAGGTCCGGGCGACATCAAAGCTGAGGAGCTTGTTGAGCGCGTGAAACTCGGCGGGGTTGAAGAAATCATTCTCGCGACGAACCCTACCATTGAAGGAGAAGCCACAGCGATCTATCTGACCCGATTGCTTAAACCCTTCGGCGTACGCGTTTCCCGAATTGCTTATGGAATTCCAGTGGGGATGGATATTGAGTATGCGGACGAAGTGACGTTGTTGAAATCGATCGAAGGACGGCGCGATTTGTAAACCTAACAGACCCTTTCCAGCCCTCGTTGACCCCCCTTCAGCGAGGTTGCTATAGTCATCGTTGACGTATCCAGAATCACGACTATGAAAGCACGGTCTCCGCATAAAGACGCTCCTTCAACCAAATCGCCACGCGCGGTGCCTGCCGAATCGTCGGCGAATAAACGGAAGACAACTCCCAAGAAAGCAAAATATCCCGACATTCGCCGTGATCTTGAACGTCAACGGACGGCAATCCTGAATGAGGCCGGGGACGTTCTGACGCACCGGGAGAACCTCGAAGCATTCCCCGATGTCAGTGATCAAGCGTCCGCCGAGGTCGATCAGAACTTTTCAATGCGAATTCGCGACCGCGAACGGAAGTTGCTCAAGAAGATCGATGAAGCGCTGGAACGGATGAATGTAGCGACCTATGGGATCTGCGAGCGCTGCAGTGGAGATATCCCTTACAAACGGCTCAAAGCCCGCCCTGTAACCACCCTCTGTATCGAGTGCAAGACCCTCCAAGAACAGGAAGAACAAGCTCGGGGCTGAGTCATTTTCTTCACACGAATTGAGAATGCTCAAGATAATCCCGGCAGGACGCCTACCGCTTCAAGACCTTCACCCGTTCCTTGACGTGTGCCATACGGGCCTCCTCTTCCGGAATTCCTTCTGCGAGGGCGAGATAGGTTTCGTACTCTGAGAGGGCGCGCTTGGGGTTCGTGGCTTCACTCGCTCCGGCTAGATTGAATCGGGCCAGGGCATAGTTGGGACGCAGGGTCACCGCCTTTTCGAACAAGCGTAAGCCAGCCGCTGTGTCCCCTAATTTTACCTGGACCGTGCCAAGATTGTTCAGCACCTCCGGGATGTTAGGCCTGAGGGTTAGTGACTGCAGCAACTCCGCTTTAGCTTTCTCGAGTTGGCCTTTCACGAGCCATGCAACCCCAAGTTTGTGCCGAGCTTCGGCAAGCCAGACCTTATTTGTGAATCCACTAGCAATCGCTTTTTGGTACGCATCAGCCGCAATCTCATAGCTTTTGTCCCCGCAGTAGGCGAGCTGGGCAGCTTGGCCACGAGCGAATTGCTGCAACGACGCGAACGGCTCTTTATCCTCGGTTCCCTGGCTCTCCATTGTTTGCCCCCCCGTACCCCCTGCAAAATTGCGAAGCCGATCAAGAAACTCCCGTCGGTACGGAGAGAAGAGGCGCACATAGGGATCGATCGTGTAGGAGGCCTGGAGCAGGACCGGACGGTCGTGAGGACCGGTGACGAGATTCAACGGAAGGTTTCAACTGTGAGAGCGTGCGCCGGAGCACAGGATAGGGTTTGAGGTCCAGCCCCTTCGAGAAGGTGAACAGAGCCCCCACCAGCACGTCATCTTCGTCGAAGAAATAGGATTCCTCTCCGTGCGAGGCACTTGCTTCCACAGGTATGACAAGCTCCTGCCCGCTCCCCCAACTCGTCGAGGTGTGGGTCACGGGGGGGTATTTTTTCAAGAAGTCGCCCTTGCGCTCACAGAGCACCGTTGACACGAGCAGCGCAAGATCACTTTTCGAGGGTGGGAGCGGGGGCTTCACAGGGGCCGCGGACCCGCCACACCCGATCACCAGACCCACAACCGCAACGAGGCTGGCCAAAGACACGTACTTGAAGGGACTCATCGAGCAATCCTCGTACTACGCATACTACAAACAATACACGATTTGAGGGGGTCTTCGCGAAGAGGAAATGAAAGGCCCGCTCTTCTCAAAGAGCGGGCCTCATCTTTTTCGAAAGGACTGGGTAAGCTAGCGACGTTGTGCGTCTACCATGTTATCTTCCGCTGTATAGCCGGAAAGATACGAGAATCCGTTTGCCAGCTTATAGATCGGACGATTGATCCCATAGTCAAACGCATGGCCGATCGGATTTGAGAAAAACCCAAGCCAACGAAGGGGATGATCATTGACAGCTGAACCAGCAGCGGGATCCGAATAGACCAACGCGGTACTGTCCAGAATGTTGTAGATACTGGTTGGAGGCGTATATTCCTTAGTCTCGACACTTCCGCCTTGTTGGTGTGTCGTACTGCAACCGGTGGCAACCGTGGCCAGCATCATGATGCCCAGAATGGTCGATGTTGCTTTCATATGTAGACCTCTCTTGTTTCGGCTCCCATCTACTGGAGACTCAAACCAGATACGCCCAAAAGACAATCAGAAGTGTAGCCGACACCCTCGTTTCTGTCCAGAATTCGAGGTGTTCGCTCGTTGTAGGAAAGGTCAACCTTTCTCAGTAGATAGGACGTCGTCAGGGAGGAGAGGATGGTGGGCGATACAGGTATCGAACCTGTGGCCTCTTCCGTGTGAAGGAAGCGCTCTACCACTGAGCTAATCGCCCGACCTGGAGCAAGCCCGAAAAGCGGCCAAACTCTAGCACTGCATCCTGGGAGCAGTCAACGCGGAGGCTACTCCCTCGCGAGTGATCGATCTGCTCATTGTGTGATTTCAGGTAGTACCGTTCGCGGTGAGCCCTTCGATGAACTCAGGACAGGCCTGCCGAACCATGAACAGGTGACTCCCCAGAATTAAAGAGAGTCGGCACAAGTTCGCCATCGCTTATCTTGACAGAGGAAAAAATCGGTTCGTACAATGCCGCATTACTCACCGGTTGTGTGCTGTTCCCAATCACATGCGTGACGATGTTGTGATAGTAGGCGGGGGTCTGGCTGGTTCCGAAGCCGCGTGGCAAGCGGCCAATCGCGGGGCCAAGGTCACGCTCTATGAGATGCGCCCGAAAGAGATGACGAAGGCGCACAAGACCGGCGGCTTGGCCGAACTCGTCTGCTCGAACTCTGATCATCGCCGCTGCCGAGCAAGCCCGCGTGCCGGCCGGATCTGCGCTGGCCGTCGATCGCGATGTGTTCTCGCAGCACATCACCCGTGCGCTGGAAGGCCATCCGAACATCAGAATTCTCCACGAAGAAATCAGCGAAATCCCGACCGATTGCCTCTGTATCATTGCAACGGGGCCATTGACCTCAGACAAACTGTCCCAGGCCATTCGCGCCGCGACGCAATCCCAGCACCTATATTTCTACGACGCCATCTCGCCGATTGTCGATGCGGACTCGATCAACATGGACATCGTCTTTCGCGCCTCTCGTTACGATAAGGGCGGAGATGATTATTTAAATTGCCCCATGACGGCAGAACAGTACAATGCCTTCTACGATGCCATGATGGCCGCGGAAAAAGTGCAGCCGAAGGAATTTGAGAAGACGCCCTATTTCGAAGCCTGTGTACCGATTGAAGTGCTGGCTGAACGTGGCCGCCAGACGATGCAGTTCGGGCCGATGAAACCGGTCGGCCTCAAGGATCCGCGGACCGGGATTGAGCCTGCTGCCGTCGTCCAATTGCGGACCGAAAATATTCATCGCACCTGTTACAACCTGGTTGGCTTTCAGACTAAATTGACCTATCCGGAACAGAAGCGCGTGTTTCGCATGATCCCCGGACTCGAACAGGCTGAGTTCCTCCGCTATGGAAGCCTGCACCGGAACACGTTCATCAACTCCCCGCAACTCCTCTTGAGCACGCTACAATTCAGGGCTCGCGGCACGCTCTTTTTTGCCGGGCAGCTCGTGGGCGTGGAAGGCTACACCGAATCGGCGGCTATGGGGGGCCTGGCCGGCATCAATGCCGCGCGGGCCTTAGCGGGCGAACCTCTGATCACGCCTCCCCCCACAACCGCGCACGGCTGCTTGATCGCACATATCGCCTCATCGGATCCTCGGCATTTCCAACCGATGAACACCAACTTCGGCCTGTTCCCTCCCTTGTCGAGCCATCCCAAAGACAAAGAGAAGAAGCGTCGCTTGCTCAGCCAACGAGCCCTTGAGGATTTTGACTCGTGGAAGATGCAATCAAGGCTTTCGTAATGCACCTCCAGGTTGAACGCAATGCGTCACAGGAGACGATTCGCAGTTATCGATCCGACCTTCATCAGCTGGTGAGGTTCCTTCAACCAACCAAGGAGGACACCACACCCATTCGCATCAATACGGTTACCAGCGACAATATTCGCGCCCACCTACACAGGTTGGATCATCAAGGCGAGAAAGCGTCATCCTTAGCGAGAAAACTGGCGTGCCTGCGAAGTTTTTTTCGGTTTCTCGTTCGTGAGGGGCAGCTTTCCAAGAACCCCACGGACAACCTGAGGAGCCCCAAGCTACCCAAACCGCTTCCCCGAGTATTGACAAAGGACGACGCGGCGGCGCTCATGGAGTTTCCGTCTGGCCAGTCGCCCCTCACCTTACGCGATCGTGCCCTGCTGGAAACGCTGTACTCGACCGGTGCTCGGGTGAGTGAGGTCGTGGGCATCAATCTGGATGATCTGAACGAGACGGACGGAAGCGTGTGTTTGAGCGGGAAGGGCCGCAAGGAACGGATGGTTCCGATCGGAGATCTGGCGCTTCAAGCCATCCGGGAATATCGCACGTCCTTGAAACCGCCGGCCCGCAGCGGACAGCTGCTGGCTCCGATGTTTTTGAATCATCGTGGTGGCCGGATTACTACGAGGAGTGTCGCTCGAATGGTTGCTCGATATTCCAGCCGTCTCGTGAGTGGAGCGGTCAGTCCCCACGCCTTGCGGCACTCCTACGCGACGCATCTGCTCGACGAAGGCGCGGATCTCCGGTCGATTCAGGAAATGCTC
>JACRQB010000083.1 GCA_016222925.1 Nitrospirota bacterium
CTGTCTCACGGAGCCATCATTGCGCGCGAATATGGACTCCCAACCATCGCCAATGTCGCAGGCGCCATGACACGACTGGCTGATGGAATGCAGGTCTCCATTGATGCCGGATCAGGGACCATTCGTATAGAGCCATTTCCATGATTTGCCATTGACTAGAGCTGATCGATCCAGGCCTTCTGCTCCTTGACCTTTTTCAACTCCTTGCGTAGTCTTCGATCAAATTTTGAGTCTTCACGCTATATGTAGCGGTTCATTGCATTGGGACTTGTGACATGGATCAATCACTCGTTGGCCTCATCCCCCTCGCTATCGGTTTCGGGACAGGACTGCTCCTGGGCGGGGTGTTTGCCGGGCTGTGGATTACCAGTCGTCTCCGACCTCAAGCTCAGCGGGCTGAAGCAATGGTGGATGAGCTGAGAAGACAGGTGGACCAAGAACGAGACGCGATGGCTTCTCTCCGCCACGAGTTGTCCGGTGCTCAACACGCACGGGTCACTGCGGAAACCAGAATGGAGGACGCCTCACGACAGCTGACAGAGCAAAAAGTCCTCATTGATCACACACGTCAGGAACTCATGGGGTCGTTCCAAGCTCTGTCCGGCGAAGCGTTGAAGCAAAATAACGAGGCATTCTTGAAGCTCGCCGCCGTGTCGTTTGAAAGCCTTCACGTCAAAGCAGAAGGTGACTTGGTGCAACGGCAACAGGCTGTCGATGCGCTGGTCCGCCCGCTCCAAGAATCCCTGCAACGCTACGATGAACAGTTGCGTTTACTGGAACAGTCGCGACAGTCGGCCTACGGTGGATTGGATCAACATTTAAAGTCGCTAACGGAATCGCAGCAACGGTTGCAGCAGGAGACTGGAAACTTAGTCAAGGCCTTGCGGGCTCCGACCGTGCGAGGCCAATGGGGCGAGTTGACGCTGAAGCGAGTCGCCGAATTGGCAGGCATGGTCGACCATTGCGATTTTATCGAACAACCGTCTGTAACGGGCGACGATGGGCGTTTCCGACCGGATATGGTCGTGCAGCTGCCTGGGGGACGCCAGATTATCGTGGATGCGAAGACCGTACTGTCGGCCTATCTCGATGCCCATGAAGCCCAGAACGAGACCCAACAGGTGGAGGCCTTGCGCCGCCACGCAGCCCAGGTCAAGAGCCGTATGGACGAGTTGGCGCTGAAAGCGTACTGGACACAGTTCGATCGCGCACCGGAATTTGTCGTGCTGTTTCTTCCGGGTGAGCAATTCCTCGGAGCGGCGCTGGACCAGAACCCCCGACTCATTGAAGAGGGATTCACAAACGGAATCGTGTTGGCGACCCCGGCGACACTCATTGCGTTACTCCGTGCAGTCGCATACGGCTGGCGCCAAGAACGAATGACCGCTCATGCAGAAGAAGCCGGTCGGTTAGGCAAAGAACTGTATGAACGCATGGCGGTGCTGGCTGAACATATCAACGACGTGGGTCAGGCTCTTGGGAAAAGCGTATCGTCGTACAACCGAGCCGTCGGTTCTCTTGAAACGCGCATTCTTCCCGCAGCCCGGCGCTTCAAAGAATTGGGGGTCTCGTCTGATCGGGACATCCCGGTCCTGGAGTCGACAGAGGTGGTTCCACGTAAGACCTTACCGTTTGATATCGAATGAAGGAGCAGGCATGACCGACGAACAAGCCATGGTTGAAGCATTTCACCGCAAGTTCGAGATTGTGGCACAAACAGCCCCGATGGATGTGAGTGAAGAGACGAAACACCTTCGCGTTCGACTCATTCAGGAGGAGTTCGACGAATTGAAGGAAGCCATGGCCTCGCGGAGCGGCTATCGATGCATGATGCCGCCGGTGTGTCCCAGAGTTCATGAGAGATCCACACTGCCCAAGTTGCGGAACCCCCTTCGTCCGAGTCGTCTATGACGAGGGAACCGTCGAGCGAATCTTGAATCGCTTCAGGATGTTCTCATTCCGGTGCCAACTCTGCACGGCGCGCTTCCGTGTCTATCGGGCTCAGCGTCCAGCCCAGCCCTCCGTCTCGGATCGCCGGCAATACAAACGACT
>JACRQB010000084.1 GCA_016222925.1 Nitrospirota bacterium
AAGGACGATTCCTAGCGGTTCGAGAACAATTTCTCGACCCTGCCAGCCTCCCGCAGGGTACGCCCATTACCATAATCGGCACCGTAAAAGGTGAGACCACGAGACAACTTGATGAGAGCGACTATACCTACCCAATCCTCGAGGTCAAACATATTATCGATTGGACGAGTATTGCGGCGCAGAGACGAAGAGATCGAAATCCATACTATGGCTCCTACTACCCTCCCTATGGTCCGAGTGGACTCTATCCGTATGGTGGTGCGTATGGTGGCTATTGGGGAGGGGGACCGTTTGGTGGCAACTATGGGGGGCGTGGATTCTATGGACCTTCTCGAGGGTTTTCGCCGGGACCATCATCTCCTCCACCTCCACCAGCAAGCGTTCACCCACGACTCAGGGGTAGGTAACGGTGAATGTATGATGCGGACATAGCAGGCTGGTCCAATGAGAGAAGAAGATATTCAAAGCCGACAACTCTTCTCTCGTCGTGAAATCCTTGTGTCGGCCGGAGCCGCCGGCGCCATCTGGCTGATGACCGGAACACGAAGCCAGGCTCAAGCTGCATCCGATACGCCCCAACCCCTCTGTCTAGTCCGACCCGAACAAACTGAGGGCCCCTATTTCGTCGATGAGCGCTTGAATCGGACGGACATTCGCTCCGATCCGAGCAACGGGACAATCTCGCCAGGGACACAGTTAGCCCTGACGTTTGACATCTCTCGTGTTCATGCCGGGGAGTGCCGTCCTGTACCGAATGCGCAAGTCGATGTTTGGCACTGCGATGCCCTGGGGATCTATTCCGATGTCCGAGATCCTGGCTTCAGCACGGTTGGACAGAAATTTTTACGAGGCTATCAGCTGACTGATGCGCATGGAGCAGCACGGTTCCTGACCATCTATCCTGGCTGGTACCCTATACGAACAGTACACATTCATTTCAAAATCCGCACGGCGCCCATGGCCAGGAAACGCTACGAATTTACATCCCAATTATACTTTCCCGATGAACTGACCGACCGCGTGCATACCGCTCTCCCCTACTTGTCACAAGGACGGCGTCGAGTGCGCAATCACCAGGATTTCATCTTTTACGACGGCGGTGAACAATTAATATTGAAGCCCTCCATAACCAACGGTGGCTATACTGCCACCGTTCCCATTGGGCTTGAGCTTTCATGAGCGCCATCCTCCAAACTTCTGCGTATTGACGGTCCATAACGAATCCCGATACCCTATGCAGTCAAAATATACCCTTTCTCTAGGAGGACGTGCGTATGAATCTGTTACGTCATGCCGGGCTGCTGATCTGCATGATCCTTGCCCCTCTCACGGCTGGTGCTGCCTCTCTGCCTGAGGCACAAGTCGATTACTCAGCCGACAGCACGATGGAGACTGAAGGCGGCATGACGATGAAATCCCGCATCTACCACACGGTGAACAAGGACCGGATGGAGATGGGCGGATCAGACGGCATGACATCGATCATTCGGAAAGACAAGAAGGTCGTGTGGCAACTGATGGGGAATATGTATATGGAAATGCCGATGGACGCTTCCAACACCTCCGGCATGGATGCATTTGACCTCGTCGAGCAGGCTGAAGTGGGCCAGGAAACCATCAACGGAGTGAAGACCACCAAATCCAAAGTCGTTGCGGTGAAGAAGGACGGATCCGGAAAATTCGGTGGCTTCTTCTGGACCACGAAAGAAGGCATCACCGTCAAGATAGACATGCTATCGAAAGAAGGCGACAAGAAGATGCGCATGACCAGCGAACTGACCAATCTGAAGATCGGAAAGCAAGACCCAGCCCTCTTCGAAATACCAGCCGGCTATACGAAGAACGACATGGGCGCCATGATGGGAATGGGCGGCATACCCAATATGGAGGAGATGAAAAAGAATTCGCGCCAGCGCCAGTCCGGTGGAAAACAGCCTCGTGATAGCCAGGCCGGAGAAAGCATCGGCGACCAAATCCCGGACGTCAACAAGATGATGAAAGGGCTTTTCGGTAAATAACGGAGGCATCGCCCATGCGCCTGTTGAGAGTAGCTGGATATTCGCTGATACTCATGGCCCTCGCAGCTCCCGCCGTTCGTGCGGATGATCCTTGCCTGGGCGACGATGAAAAGAAATCTGCGCTGGCTCAGTCGTCCGCGCTTGCGAAGGCGGAGCAAGCTGGGCGACCCGCAGCGCTCTTCGTCGCATACATGAAAGTGGCAGCGAATGATTGCATCGACCGCTACGACAAGAACGCGATGGGGAACGCCAAAGCCAACATGCCAAAACTCGGTCGGGATCTCGCCAAAACGGCCGAGACGAAAGGGGCCCTCTATTCAGCCGAACCGGTACGGGCCGATGGCCAGACCTCCGCATTCCAGTACTTTGAGGCCATCGGAGACCATCCGGAAGCCAATCGTGTGCTCACCAAGGCCGTTCAGGCCAAGCCGGATGATCTGCACCTCTTCGAAGCTGCCTGGAACATTGACAACGGCCGGTACGGTCCTGTCGATCCCAACACCGGCTCAAGACAGCCCTATATCTCCCCGCCCGTGTTCCGGCAAGAGTTGACGAAGGTGGCGTCAGCCAATGCCGACCGGTTGATGAAAGCCGAGGAGAAAGATGCCAAAGGCCTGACCGGTAACATCGGTGAGTTGGGTAAAGCCTCGTTGCAATCGATCGAGAAGCTCCGGAGCGCGTCGCTTTGGATGAAATTTTTGCCAGGTGGAGACAAGCCCGCGAAGGATCGCGCTGAACAGCGCGGCGACACCATCATGAAGCGCCCGGATCCGACTTTTACGCAGGGCCAGGCCATGATGTATTACGAATTCTCCGGCTCACCGAAGGCAAACGATATGGCCTCGCAAATTAAGAAAAAAGGCGAAGAGTCTCAGCGGACTATGGAGAAAGCCGGCGAGGGCATGAAGAAGTCATTTAGCCAAAAGAGCGAAGCCGAACAAATACAATTCGATAAGAAGAAAGCCGACCTCGAAAAAGAACTCGGGTTCTAACGCAAGCCTGATTCTCATCTTGCTCGCAGTCTCTGTGGACAACCGCATCCTTGGCCGACTCCACCACCTACGGGGTGCCCCTCACTGGTAATCACAGCTTCGGTACCTGCTCATTATGCGGCCGCCCTCAATGGCCTGTGCCTGCGAAGGCACAGGCGGCTCTTCCAGTTACCAGGAAGTTTCGCCATGAAACTCTCGCCCTTTGGGTTGCGTGAAAGAAAGCACGAATGTGTGCGCCGCAGCGGAATAGCGAAGGTCGGTCCTCTCTGACGGTCAGACATCCCCCGAGGATATGGGATGAACAGAGCACCATGGGGTAACGGTTCAATGGGACGATGCCCTTACGCTGTTCGTACCTTTGCCGCGTTAGGGTCATCTATATACATGCGGACCAGTACACTTGCACGAGTGGGCTGTCTCGGTTCAATTGAAGGAGGCTGAACCTTGGAGTTCACGGGCATAGAAGCCTGAGGATCTTGGGGGAATACCGGATTTGACAGCAAGACTCTCCTCTGCTTCTCTTCTGGTTGCGTCGTCTGCTCTTGGCTTCTGCTGACAGACGCCGCAACCAACTGTTCAACAGCAGCGGAAACAACCAACAGACCTTTGGCGGCCAAAGACTCGGGAGCAGCTTCAATGACCGGTAGGAACTTCCGAACCGCCTGACTCACAGCTGGGTCGTCGGGAATCTCACCGAGCAATGTCAGATCACCGCCGACGTATTGATGGAGAATCTTACGGAGGTACAGGACATTGACCTGAGAACTGTCGGATGCACGATTGACGATCAGCCCGGGCCGAAACGATTGCAATGCAGCGGCCGCCACATCACGTCCCTTCGAATCTGTGGCACCCGCGACGTCCATGACCTCCTCCACACTCGTGAAGTCTCGGTTGGAGAGCACCTCCGACATCGGGCTACGTGCAAGAAAACAGGCCAATACGCGGCGGATCGCGGCGAGCTTAATAAATCGGTAGAGATCAAGCACTGACGTCGGCTCGGGAGTAGCCACAGCCAAATGAATATCAGCCATCAGAAAAAAGTCGAGGGCGTGGAGGTTGGTGCCGGCGCCGATATCGATGACCACGATGTCGGTTTCAAGTTCTCGGAACTGTTTCATGAGCCGCTTTTTGCGGGCATAGGCCATGTTGGCCGTCGCCAACGTTTCGCCTGTACCGGCAATGAGCCGGAGGTTCGGATGAACGGTGATGGGAATGGCGACATCGTCCAACCGGTTGACTCGTTTGTTCAGAAAATCCGTCAAGGTCACCGCAGGATTCAATTCTCCGAACATGATATGGGCATCGGCCCCACCCACATCGAGATCAGCCAGGATGACGTGTCGCCCACTTTTGGCAAGCGCTAGCGCAAGATTCGCCGAGACGACACTCTTACCTACCCCGCCTTTGCCGGATGCCACGGAGATGAGCGTTGCCATGGTGTCTGCCATTTCGTTATCGATGAGAGGTGCGCGTCGAGGGTCTGTAGGGATACAGACATCAGTGATGACGTCATTGTATCGCTTGACGGAAAAATGAAAAGAAAAATAGCGGATTCCGAACAGCCAGAATACACGGCAATGGATTCACCATACACGATCCAACGAACGGATCTGTGCTATCCTTCTTCCTTATCTCTTGATGAGACGAAGTTCAGGAAGGTTTCACACGACCATGCGAAAGGCCAAAATCGTTTGCACCATCGGGCCGGCGAGCTGTTCACCGGCCATCCTAAGCCGATTGATTGAAAACGGCATGGATGCCGCTCGGTTGAATTTCTCTCACGGCACTCATGAATCTCATGCGACAGCCATCACTGCCATCCGGGACGCAGCCGCACGACGCGGAGCAGCGGTAGCGATTATCCAGGATTTGCAAGGTCCCAGAATTCGCGTGGGCCTGTTGCCGAAGGAAGGCATTGAAGTCCGCACCGGCGAGATGGTGCGGTTGCGGACATCGGCTCAATCGGCGGAACTGCGCGACACCCACACCTCTGTTCCCGCCCCTCTTCCAGAGATCCCAGTCACCTATGCGTCCCTCACCCGCGATCTTCATGTAGGATCACGCGTCCTCATCAATGATGGACTCATCGAGCTACAAGCCGTTCGTATTGCAGACAATCTGATCGACTGTTCCGTCCTGACCGGGGGCACGATCACCTCACACAAAGGGATCAACCTGCCTGGAACAGCCGTGAGCGCCCCTACCTTGACGGAGAAGGATCAGGAAGACATTCGCTTCGGCGTCGAGAATGGCGTGGACTATATCGCCCTCTCCTTTGTCCGAGGGCCACAGGATATTGACGCGGCACGGGCTGTCTTGGCCGAGCATGGAAGTACGATCCCGCTTATCGCCAAAATCGAACGGGCGGAAGCCGTGACGACGTTAGACGAAATCTTAGAACGAGCGGACGGGGTGATGATCGCCCGTGGAGACCTTGGTGTCGAGATGGGGCCTGAAGCGGTGCCAGTTCTGCAGAAGCGGATTATCCTAGAAGGCAACCGGCGGCGGCGCATTGTCATCACTGCCACTCAGATGCTGGAATCAATGACACAGGCCCTGCGCCCGACACGAGCGGAGGCTTCCGATGTCGCGAACGCTGTCTTCGACGGGAGCGACGCCTTGATGCTCTCAGCCGAAACAGCCGTCGGTGCCCATCCTACCGAGACAGTTGAAGTCATGGATCGCATCATTCGCGCGGCAGAAGAGGGCACCGAACCTGGCATATTGCGCAAGCGGCAAGCCGACCTGGACAATCTTTCCATACCGGAAGCCATCTGCGCCGCGGCCTCTTCTGCAGCCAGGGGAATCGATGCACGTGCCATCGTGGCGTTCAGCGAGCGAGGCGCCACAGCTCGGCTGGTTTCGAAGCAACGCCCGACCGCGCCGATTCTGGCCCTGACTCCTCATGAGGCCGTCAGACAGCGGATGGCACTCTATTGGGGCGTCCGTTCATTCACCATGCCGCAAGTTGAGCAGACTGATGCGCGGATCAAGGAAGCCGAATGCGTGCTCAAGGCGGAGGGGTTGGTCACAACCGGCGACAGGCTCGTCATCGTCTCCGGCACGCTTGCGGCGCAACCGGGCAGGACAAATCTGCTCAAACTGCATGAAGTCGGCTAACTCCACTCTCTACCCGATTTGCATCACCATACGACTTTCCCCTCCCCACATTCTTCTCTGAATGATCCTTTCTCACGGGAGACCAAAAGAGATCCCGTTCTCTTCATACACCTCGGGTGATACAATGATGTTGAAACGGGAGGACACAGAGATGCTGACGTCTCGTCGCTTTGTCTGGCTCCTGGCTATATTCCTAATTCTCAACTCGACGCCTCTCTATGCTCAATGGGTGGTTATTGACGCTCAGCATCAGTCGCATCCATTGCAAATGGTGTACATCGACACTGCTACCATACACAGAGAAGACAATCTGGTGACCATTTCCGCGTTGATCGACTGGAAGTGGATGCAGGGCAACAGGTCCCCTACTCGATTTTATTCCACCAAACTCACCAAGCAGTTGAATTGTACTGAAAAGCTAGTTCGAACGCTGGCGGCTACCGACTTCTATGGTCACATGGGAACGGGCGAGGTCATCGGTGGCGGCCACACCAGCGAAGGCCACTGGATTCGCATTGTGCCAGGGACACTCAATCAAGGCTTGTGGGAGA
>JACRQB010000004.1 GCA_016222925.1 Nitrospirota bacterium
CGATGCATGGGGGTGAGACGACTCATGCGGTGGGTGCCAATGCGTGCGAGGGGCTGCAAGCCACTCGAAGAGGAGCACATCCGTTCACATGTATAACCAAAGAGCAATGACATTTCTGTCACTGCACGAAGGGAGGAGACAAAGATGAAAAGGCGGAAGCTGACTAATTCGATATCTGTATGTGCGTTTTTGGTGTTGGGGGCGCTGTTGGGATTCTCGTTCGGCGACGCACAAGCAGAGGAGTACAAGCTCAAGATTCCGTTCGGCCTCGAAGAAACTGCGGTGGTCATTCCGGCCGATAATCCGTTGACGAAGGAGAAAGTCGAGTTAGGCCGGTTGCTTTTTTTTGATAAGCGGTTGTCGCAGGACAACACCATTGCCTGTGCGAATTGTCATATGGCGAAATTCGCGTTCACGGATGGCAAGCCGGTCTCTGCCGGCATCCGAGGCCAGAAGGGTGGCCGCAGCGCACCAGCGTCCTTCAACCGGGTGTTCAGCAGCACACAATTTTGGGACGGCCGGGCCCCGACATTGGAAGCTCAATCAGTCGGTCCGTTTACGAATCCGATCGAGCACGGCTTTGCCAACTACGATGTGATGAATGCGAAGATGATGAAAATCGCAGGCTACCGGAAACTGTTCAAGCAAGTCTTCGGGGATGACACCATCACGACGGAAAGGGTCGGCATGGCCATTGCCAGCTTCCAGCGCACCGTTCTGTCCGGTAACAGCCCGGCGGACCGGTTCGATCAGGGTGGGGAAGCAGGGGCCATTCCGGAAGCCGCGCAGAAGGGCCTCATCCTGTTCAGGGATAAGGCACGCTGCACCAAGTGCCACTCCGGGTTCAATTTCACCGACGAGAAATTTCACAACCTCGGCATCGGCTGGGACGACAATAAAGTGGATCTTGGTCGATACATGGTCACGCAGAACGCTGAGGAACTCGGCGCATTTAAGACCCCGACCTTGCGGGAGATCGCGCGAAGCGCTCCGTACATGCACGACGGGCGTTTCAAGACGCTTGAAGAAGTCGTGAATTTCTACAACAAGGGTGGCGTCAAGAATCCCCACCAAGACAATCTCGTTATCCCCCTTGAGCTGACGGATCAGGAAAAGCATGAGCTGGTGGCGTTTCTCCGTACGCTCAACGGCGAAGGGTGGCAACATGTCACGGCGCCAAAGGCATTTCCGAAGTAAGACGGTCGTCTGAGCGCTTGAAGTCATGAGAGGGCTTCCTTCGGCAGCGAGGGGAGCCCTCTTCCTTTATCAGGGTTGAAATGCTATCAGCGAGTCAGTTGGATGTGGTCGTTCCGATAAGATACCGACGCAGAATGGCCTGCTCGATGCGCGAGCGTCCTCGATCGGGAGCTGGAAAGCGAAGCACAAGATGGAGCTTGCCGGATTCCGGTAGTTGGATGGTGATGCGCGGCTCCGGCGAAGGCGCTTCCAACAGATTGGCCTGCTCCAGCAACTTCATTTGCCGGACGGCTTCTTCCATGAACGGCGCACACTCGGTCTTGGCCGCCTCTACGAGGGTGCGTTCAGCCTTCTGCCAGTCGTCATCGACCTTGACCGGCACCACGAGTGTATAGAGGCCGTACTCCTGGTCGGGATTCTCCTTGATCAAGGCATTCGTGAATAGCAGGCTGTTGGGAAATACGGCGACCCGACCGGTGTACAAATGCGCGGATTGCCCGGGACCGATCTCCAGTAGCTTCGTCGCAAAGGCATCGTGGTCCAGTACCACACCGCGGTGGCCCGCGATCTGAATTCGATCACCGACGGCATAGACCTTGCTGCCCACTCGCAGCGCCGCGCCACTCCAACAGAGAATCAGTTCCTTTGTCGCCAAGACCATCGCTGCCGCCAGCGCGACGAGCGACACGGCAAACGCCTGGAGTTCATGGGCCCAGATGATCACCAGGCCGATGAGAAATGCCAAAACGACGGAATTTCTGGTCGTCACCACCCACCGACGTTTCGACTCCATCGAGAGCGTCTGATTGCCGGCGATCCACCGGACGGCCAGCGCTCTGACGCTGATCAAGAACAGCAACAGGATCAGCGATTTGAGTCCGTCCAATGCGACGGAGCTGTCGATGGAAAACCACTCGCTTGGGGGCACGATCGTCCTCTATTTGGCGGTCAGTATTTCGCGGGTACCCGGAACGCATTCCTCACGCTTCCAGTTCTTCAGGGTCTTGTCTTCGGAGAACGTCAACGTGTATCGATAACAATACAACGTAGGCTTGGCGGTCTCTGTCCCCTTGCCCATCAAGCCGGTGACTGAGTTGGAAGCGTCGGAGACGAATGAGGAGTTCCACGCCGTGAGGTCTTGCTCGCTGAGTGCGAACCGATAGGCCCAGTGACTATCCCCACCGAGGGCCGGGGTCTTGGCTGTGTGCGGGGGGCCGAGTCGGTCCCGGATCTCCTCCTGTGTCAGCCGACCGACCCCTTTCTTGAAGTAGGCATCTCGCCAAGGCCCACCACAGCCGGAAACGCCGATAACCAGCGCGACAAGCAGGGTACAGGTGACAAGAGGGAGGCACTTCTGGATGGCGAACGCAATCGAGACCGGCATGCTGACGCCTACGCTACACTGGACGATCGGTAAGTGCAACTCTCGCACGCAATCATCGACTATCATGTTCAACGGGCTGCCGCCGTCGGGCCATAGAGCGGCCAAATCGAGGCGGGCTGGATTTTGGCCTTCCGTTTTCGGTACCTTAGTATCAGCCGAGGCCGATGTATGGATGTCCGACGAATTTTTGCCGCGTGTATGACTGGTGCCCTGACCCTCTTCCTACAGGCAGGGTTTGCAGCGGCGACAGAAAGTCGGACGTCGAAGTCTGAGTCTGTCCCGTCCACTTCCCTCAAGCCTGATCTTCCGGCCATTTCAGCGAAACTTCCCGGCGCCAATGGCGATCACAAAGCTGGAGAGAGGGGCAAGTCGCCGACCAACGGTGGCGCTATGCACCAGCTGACGGTGCTGTCCACGGCTGCTCCTGAACTGATTGGGAAAGATGGGGCACCGATGGTCTTGGTTTCGGCCGGGGAGTTTGTAATGGGAAGCGACAAAGGAGATGAAGACGAAGCCCCTACGCACCGCGTCTACCTCAATGCCTTCTATATCGACAAATTTGAGGTGACGAACGGACGATTCGCCAAGTACGTTGAAGCTATTCAGAGCGAACCTCCATGGGGATTCGCGGACAAGGAGACGCCTGTGATTCATGCCGAGCGTCCTGTCCGTTGGGTGAACTGGATGGATGCGATGGGCTATTGTCTCTGGCTGGGGAAACGGCTGCCCGCAGAGGCTGAATGGGAAAAGGCGGCACGCGGGACTGATGAACGGACCTATCCGTGGGGAAACGATCCGCCGACTCCAGTCCACGCGGTCTATGGGTTGAAGGAAGGCGGTGCGGAGACGGTGTCGGTCATCGGCAATCACCACATGGGGCAAAGCCCGTATGGTGTGCAGGATCTAGCCGGCAATCTCTACGAATGGGTGATGGA
>JACRQB010000005.1 GCA_016222925.1 Nitrospirota bacterium
AATGCCCCACTGAACGTCCCCGATCATGCGACGTTTTACGGAGGTGACGAGAGGGGGTATACAGACTATCCCTCTTTGGAAATGAAATCCGTGTGTTGCCATGGCTAAGCAAAACAAGCGAGTCGGTGATCGACAACACTCTCCCTCTCGTCGGCATGTACGCGCACTATTATCGGAATGACGAAACGAGGTCGCTGATGACCATCGAACTCAATCACACCATTGTGCCTGCGCGGGACAAAGTCAAGTCGGCGGAGTTCGACGCGATCTTCGGACGCATTCGGACGGAAGGCATTCCTTACGGGAGCGAGACCCACTCGCGGGACGATATGAAGATCAACCATCGTGGCGGCGGACGCAGCGTGTATTTTCAGGACCCGAACGGCCATATTCTCGAACTACTCACCGTGGCGTAACGATGGCTAGGACACACGAGGTGAAACGGGGTCTGCGATCGATTTCAGTTAAGGAGCTTTGGTCGGAGCCATGTGATTTCGGCGATGCATCATAACGCTTAAGCAGACCGTTTAGGAGGACAACCATGAGACTCGAGCGGAAGATAGCGATTGTGACCGGTGGAGGGACCGGTATCGGCGAGGCGATTGCGAAGGTGTTTGCCCGGGAAGGCGCGAAGGTCGCGATCACCGGCCGACGGAAGGGCGAATTGGAGCGCGTCGTCGGAGACATTGAGCGAAAAGGCGGACAAGCTTTGGCGCTCCCCGGCAGCGTGACCGACGAACAGGACGTGCAGGAAGCGGTCGCAGCTACTGTTCGAAGGTTCGGCCGTCTCGACATCTTGGTCAATAACGCGGGCAACTTGTTCCATACGGCGCCGCTCCACGAAACGACGGATCAGATTTGGGATGAGACCTTTGATGTGTTCATGAAGGGGACGTTTCGATTCATTCGCGCGGCAATTCCTCGGATGCTCCAACAGGGCGGCGGCTCGATCCTGAATATCTCCACGATCGCCGGGCTCAAGGCCATGCCTGGCTTTGAGGCCCATGCCTATCCCGCGGCCAAGGCGGGTGTCATCATGCTTACCAAGACGGTGGCGGTGCACTACGCGAAGCAGAACATCCGATGCAACTGCATCTGCCCGGCCGGCGTTCTCACCCCACCCGTCACAGACATGCTGAAGGATCCACAGGCCAAAGCCTGGTTCGAAAGTATGCATCCAATGGGCCGGCTCGGGCAGCCGGAGGAAGTAGCTGAAGCGACGGTTTATTTTGCGTCCGATGAGTCACGCTGGACGACTGGGAGCATCCTGTCGGTGGACGGCGGCGTGATGGCCGCGTAAGCGATCAGAAATCAGAAAAGCGAGGACGGTGAAATCCACATGAGTCTCCGGAGGCTCGCCGGGCACCGCCAATGCTTTAAATCGCTGCGATCGGGATGAAAAAGTGCGGCTGATGATCGACTTATTCCTTTCCGCCTTTCACTTCTTGCTGGTCTTCACGTTGATCGCCATCCTCGCCGCGCAAAGTGCCGTGATCAGACCTGGGATAACCGCTTCGAGTCTGCGTCTGGCTGTGAGCTTGGATCGAGGTTATGGCGCAAGCGCGGTGTTGCTCCTCGGAGCGGGATTCAGCAAGATCTATTGGGGCGCAAAAGGCTCATCTTTTTATCTACTGAATCCCCTCTTCTGGACCAAAATCGGTCTTTTCACCACGGTCGCGGCGCTTTCCATACCGCCGACTCTCCAGTTCATCCGATGGACCAAGCAGGCGCATTCGTACCCGGAATTTCTACCGTCTGACGAAGAGGTTCGCCGTATTCAATGGTGGCTGCGCGCAGAAATGATCGTGGTCGTGTTCATCCCGTTTTTCGCAGCCGCCATGGCGCGCGGTATAGGGCTTTCATGACCGATCTTGATGAAACTACAATGTTTCTTCAGAGCGAGTCGTTGCCACGAAGACCGATGTCGATTTGGAGCTTTCGATTCGACTAATAGGCAGGCAACCATCTTTTCCAAGGAGTCGCGCATGTCCAAGGTCACACCCTTCTTATGGTTCGACGGTCAAGCGGAAGAAGCCGCGAGGTTCTACACTTCCATTTTCGAAAATTCGCGGATCGATTCCGTTTCACCAATGTCCGCTACGTTTCACCTTGACGGTCAGAAGCTCATGGCACTTAATGGCGGCCCGCAGTTCAAGTTCACCGAGGCCATCTCCTTTTTCATAAGCTGCGAGACACAGGCTGAAGTCGACGAGTTGTGGGAAAAGCTCTCCTCCGGGGGCGCAAAACAACGGTGCGGCTGGCTGAAGGACAAGTTCGGCGTCTCTTGGCAGATCATTCCGTCTGTATTAGGAGAACTGTTGCAGGATGAGGATCACGAGAAATCCGGACGGGTCATGCAAGCCATGTTACAGATGAGCAAGATCGACATCGCTCGCCTAAAGCAGGCCTATGAGAGTCAGTAGTCTGACCTGAGACCGTGGATTATGTGCGCTTGTTCGACTGTTGCGCAATATCCACAAAACTCAAAAAGAAGGAGATCGACGATGCGATTCATGGTCATTGTGAAGGCGACAAAAGAGTCGGAAGCGGGTGTCATGCCGAGCACACAACTGCTGACCGAAATGGGCAAATACAACGAAGAACTGGTGAAGGCGGGGGTGATCCTCGCGGGTGAAGGGCTCCAGCCGAGTTCGAAGGGTGCGCGCGTCAGATTTTCAGGAAGTACGCGCACCGTGATCGACGGCCCCTTTGCCGAAACCAAAGAGCTTATTGCCGGCTATTGGCTCTGGCAGGTGAAATCGAAGGAAGAAGCGATCGAATGGGTCAAACGCTGTCCCAACCCCATGCCCGGAGAATCGGAGATCGAAATTCGTCAAATCTTCGAAGCGGACGATTTCGGCGCAGAGTTCACGCCGGAACTGCGGGCGCAAGAAGAACGATTGCGGGCAGAGACAACCAAAAAGAAATAGAGACGTCTCGCTCAAAAGCCGAGGCCAAACGAGCGGGCTGCGCAAGCAAACGTACGGCGAGACAATAAGAAAGCACGATGCTCATGGGATATGTCGATGGATACGTTCTGCCCGTTCCAAAGAAAAACCTGAAAGCGTATCGACGCCTCGCGCAGCAAGCGGCAAAGATCTGGTGTGAGCACGGCGCCCTCGACTACAAAGAGTGTGTCGGTGACGATCTCACAACGAAGATAGGCGTACCGTTCCAGAAATACGCCAAGACGAAAGCCGGCGAGACGGTCATCTTCGCGTACATCCTGTTCAAGTCGCGGGCGCACCGAGACCGCGTCAACCCCAAGGTGATGAAGGATCCACGTATCCATGCCATGGGCGATCCGAAAGACATGCCCTTCGATTACAAACGGATGGCCTACGGCGGATTTAAAATCCTGGTCAATGCCTAGCTGCTTCATGAACCAGCGTTATGCTGGGAAATCGACCGATGCAACCGGCTAACGGTACCATCGAATGACAAATTCATTCATAACAACCAGAAGGAGGCCACCATGCAGTTGAGACCCTTGGCAGTGACCACATTGTGCATCATGCTGACCGTCGCACCGGTTTTCGCGAAAGAGAAGAAACATGAGAAGGCAATGGACCCTCAAGCAATGATGGAAGTCTGGAAGAAACTGGCAACACCGGGCGAACCGCACAAGCTGTTCGCAAGCCTCGCCGGCAGTTGGACGACGCAAACCAAGGAATGGATGGAACCGGGCAAGCTGCCGATGGAAACAACCGGCACCGCAGAGATGAAGATGTTGCTCGACGGACGGTTTCTCTTTCAGGAGTACGGCGGTCAGATGATGGGACAGCCCTTCTCAGGAGTCGGCATCGATGGGTATGACAATTTGACCAAGAAATATGTGACGGCCTGGATCGATACGATGGGGACCGGTATTTTTCTCATGGAAGGCACGGCCAGCGCCGACGGAAAGACCATCACGTTGAAGGGATCGCATCCGGAACCAGGCGGAGTCAAGATGTCACATCGCGCGGTCTGGACCATTCGGGATGCCAACAACCAGATCTTCGAAATGTACGGCAGTCACGGGCACAGCAAGGAAATGAAGATGTTGGAGATTGTCTACACCAGGCAACAGTAATTGGGGAGTTTAGAGCAAACCATGAATGGCGTTGCCGCCAGAATGAAGGAGCCGCCGTGTGTCTTTCGCTCATATCGTGAACCCTGTAGCGCCTTTCACGCCGCTGTCGATTTTCTTACGGTCGGACGACTAGCTTACGAGAGGCTGTGAACTGGCCATCGAAAACCGGTCATCGAAAGAAAGGAGCCATGCAATGAACAGTGTTCGAGTACTGGTCGGCACCCGCAAGGGTGCCTTCATCTTGACGTCTGACGGCAAGCGGAAACAGTGGACCGTCGATGGGCCGCACTTCGGAGGATGGGAGCTGTACCACCTCAAGGGCTCACCGGCGGATCCGAATCGACTGTATGCCTCACAAACCAGTAGCTGGTTTGGCCAAGTGATCCAGCGTTCAGATGATGGTGGCAAGACCTGGAATCCGCCCGGTACCAAACCTGAAGATCTCATGGGATCTGACGGCATGCCGAAGGGTGCAAGTAACATGTTTCTCTATGATGCCTCAGCTGAAACCGGCCGGCCGCTGACCACGCACCAACATTATGACGGCTCACAACGACCGTGGGAATTCAAGCGGGTGTGGCACCTCGAACCATCGCTGACTGATCCGGATACGGTCTATGCCGGGGTGGAGGATGCAGCGATCTTCAAGTCGACCGATGGAGGCACCACGTGGAAGGAGTTGGCAGGGCTGCGGAGCGCGAAAGGCCAGCTCTGGCAACCGGGAGCAGGCGGGATGTGCCTGCATACAATCTTGATCAATACCGGACAGCCAGACCGCATGTTCGTGGCCATCTCGGCCGCCGGTTCGTTTCGCAGTGACGATGCCGGGCAGACTTGGCGACCTACCAACAAGGGACTCATGTCGAAATATGAGTTGCCCGATCCAGACGCGGATGTAGGCCACTGTGTCCACAGCATCGCAATGCATCCGTCACACCCGAACGTGCTGTTCATGCAGAAGCATTGGGACGTGCTGCGCAGCGACAACGGAGGAGAGTCATGGCAAGAGATCAGCGGCAATCTACCGAGCGATTTTGGATTCCCGATCGCCGTGCACGCCCACGAGCCGAACACCGTCTACGTCGTCCCCATCAAGAGCGACTCCGAGCACTATCCGCCTGACGGCAAACTGCGTGTGTACCGCAGCAAGGTCGGCGGAAACGAATGGGAAGCGCTGACCAAGGGACTGCCGCAACAAGACTGCTACGTGAACATCCTGCGCGACGCGATGGCGGTTGATCAGCTGGACCCATGTGGCATCTATTTCGGCACAACCGGCGGTCAGGTCTATGGTTCGCCTGATGGTGGGGATAGTTGGACGCCGATCGTGCGGGATTTGCCGGCGGTCCTATCGGTAGAGGTTCAGACCTTGCCATGATCCGCGTCGTGCTGCCTCAACATTTGCGAATCCTGGCGCGGGTTGATAGCGAACTCGTATTGGACATCACCGGTCCGGTCACAGTGGACTCAGTTCTCGATACCTTAGAAAGTCAGTATCCGATGCTGCGAGGCACAATCCGAGACCACGTAACGAGACGCCGCCGCCCGTTCATCCGCTTCTTCGCCTGCGAGCAGGATCTCTCACGTGAAGCATCAGATACTCCCCTGCCCGAGGCAGTCGTGACAGGGGCAGAACCGCTGCTCATTGTCGGCGCAATGGCGGGAGGCTAGAAGCGAACAACCGTCGCTACGGGCTAATGGAGGAGTATGATCATGCAAAAGCTTACACCCTGTTTGTGGTTCGACGACAAGGCTGAAGAGGCGGCGAGGTTCTATGTCTCGGTCTTCAAGCACTCGAAGCTTGGGCACATTACCCGTTACGGAGAAGCCGGCTCGAAAGTCTCTGGTCGACCGAAAGGCTCGGTGATGACTGTAACATTTGAGATCGCGGGGCAGGAGTTCGTCGCTCTCAATGGCGGACCTCTCTTCAAATTCACCGAAGCCGTCTCGCTCATGGTGAAGTGCCATTCACAGGAAGAAATTGATGAGATGTGGAGCAAGCTCTCCAAAGATGGAGAAGAAGGGCCCTGTGGCTGGCTGAAGGACAAGTACGGCTTGTCGTGGCAGATCGTTGTGCCGAAATGGGACGAGATGTTGAGGGACAAGGATACCGCCAAATCCGAACGAGCTATGGCCGCGATCCTCCAAATGGGCAAACCCGATCTACAACGAGTCCAACAAGCCTTTGAGGGACAGTGAAACTGAACAGAACAGCAAGATTCCCGCTCGACGAGTCCATTCCTTCCCCCTTGATCGAACGAGTCGTGAAGTTTAGGGTGAAATAACACTTACCTGAACCAGACAGAAGGAAGAAATAGCAACCATAAGGAGGCCGCTATGCGTATCATAACTTTTGCAATCATCTCATTGCTCACCGTCTCGCCAGCTCTGGCCAAAGAGAAAAAGGCAGGCAAGCAAATGGACCCACAGGCCATGATGGAGCTCTGGAAGCAGGCCGCCACGCCCGGCGAGCCACACAAGCAATTCGCCGCCCTGGCCGGGAGCTGGACCACTCAGACCAAGGAGTGGATGGAGCCAGGAAAACCACCGATGGAGTCCGCCGGCACGGCCGAGATGAAGATGTTGCTGGATGGACGGTTTCTCTATCAGGAATTCAACGGCCAAATGATGGGGCAGCCGTTCAACGGCATCGGCATCGATTCGTACGACAATGTCCGCAAGAAATACGTGACGGCCTGGATGGATTCGATGGGCACCGGCATCTTCATCATGGAAGGCACGGCCAGCTCAGACGGCAAGACCATCACGTTGCGAGGCTCACACCCTGAGCCAGGGGGCGGAAAGATGTCGCATCGTGCGATCTGGAAGTTGATCGACAGCAATACCCAGCAGTTCGACATGTATGGTGCACACCACGGCCAGAAGGAAATGAAGATGATGGAGATTATGTATACGCGGAAAGAATAGCCATTCTCGCAAGGAATCGATGATCCGATGTCAGCGAGGACGCCCCTTGATTCATGAACATGCTGTCCACCTAACAGGAGGCATCTCGATCTGACACCGGATCATCGACAGACCAGACGCAATTGAGAGAGGAAACCAAGATTTCCTATATCTTATGTTACGCGGCGCGGCGACGCACGACCGTGATTTGTCGTTCTGCCTCCAGCCAGTACTCTAAATCTTTTCCATCCTGGAACCCGCTTCGCTCATACAGGATATAGGCGAGTTCGGCGATTCGTTGATGCAGCGGCTCGCATCCTTCCGCCCAATCCTCCGACCTGCCGTTTGTTGATCCGACGGAAGACGCTTCCCGCCGATCAGCTCGGTCGGAGCCGAGCGATCCACCAGCCTTGGCTCCCGATTCATTAGGCCCAATGGTTTTCAGTCCCCTGTTTTCACCTCTCATGCGACGCGCCATAATCCTCCTCCTCCACATGTGACAGCCGGCGATACAACATTCTTCGTGGATTTCAGAATCCAGTCCATGCACCGCATGCACTGCTCCAATCAACGACCGTCTTGTACGTGCCGTTCTCCCATGTTGTTCCAAGTTGGAACAGTCGCAACATTGTGGGTAGCATCACACGCGTTCATGTGGTAGCGTCACAAGTAACCCCACAACACAGTCTGGAACTGATCGCTCACCGCTCGCATCGACCTGCGATCCTTTCCAGCCTATTCACACACCACTTCTCACAGGAGGTCCCTATGAGACGCACATCTATATTTTCTGCACTCTGCGGTTGGAGCATCATCCTCTTCTTTTCTGCTGCCTGTGCCACAGCAGGAGATACCAAGAAAGGAGCATCCGCGATGACTGTCTCGAACGGGAAACAAGTTTCGCTCGAATACACCATGAAGCTGGACGATCAATCGGTCGTCGATTCAAACGTTGGGAGGGAACCGTTGAAGGTGACTCAGGGAAAACATGAGCTGGTTCCTGGACTGGAAAAGGCGCTGGAAGGCATGGCGGCGGGAGAGAAAAAGAATGTCACCGTCGCTCCACCGGAGGCCTACGGCACGGTTGACCCGAAAGCATTTCAGGAAGTGGACAGAAAGATGGTGCCCGCCGATGCTCAGAAGGTGGGGATGCAATTGGAAGGAACAACCACCGATGGACGGAAGGTCTTTCCACGGATCTCCGAAGTAAAGAACGAAACCGTGGTGCTCGACTTCAACCATCCGCTGGCCGGCAAAACACTCTACGTCGAGGTCAAAGTGCTGGAGGTGGCTCAAGCCCCGGCGGCGAAATAATTCAGTTCTCCTGCGGGGCGACCGCCCCGCAGGAGAACTGAATCACTGTGTGGGAAATCATATATCGTTGGCGGAGTTCTTCTCTGACAGCACAATCAATTTCGCTGTGGCTTGGCCATAATGTTGATAGGCGCCCCAGGTGGACCCGTTGGTGAGGATCGCTTTTCTGGCTTTTGATAAAGAGGCCCCTAGCTCTTTACCCGACAGCGCCTCCGTGTAGAAACATTCGGCGAAGATTAGCGCCGCGACATCATCCACGGGCCAGCCCGTGCCGATATAGTTCCGTACACCTCGTTCGAAAAACGCTTGGGCCAGCCCAGCCAAGCTCCGATTTGATTCCTGCAGGGTAAAGGGCTTGCCGGTGCGAATCACGCCGGAGAAGCAGGCATTGGCAAAGACAAGACGCGGCACCCGTCGTGCGCGGAAGATATCCCGAGCTGACAGCATTTCGTCCTTACCCAAAACCCATCCACTTTTGACGGGATTTCTTTCGTCAAAGTCTCCATGTCCTGAGTAATGAATCAGGTCGAATTCTTCGCTGAGGATCAGCGCGAGGAGTTCAACTGGATCACATTCATTCGCCCCGATGCGTTGCTCGATTGTGATGTCTAGACCTTGTTGTTTCTCCTTCATGCTCTGGAAAATCTTCACCACGGCACGCCCCTCCTCCCGTGCACCCGGCAATTGCAAGTCGACCTCCGGCGCCGGATCCGCAATAACGAGGACGCGCAGACAGTTTGGGATGGATGCCGTGATGAGCCCTGGCGCACCGGACAAGGTCGTTCGGAACTGTCTGGTCAATTGTCGCCCCGGCCCATAAAACACACTCTGCCCGTGCCGCTCAAATGCCGCCATCTCCCAGGGAAACGCTGCCGTCGACCGGTCAACCATCAGTGTCAGCGGTGTCATGTCGATCATACCTTGAAAGTCTTCCGGCATCAGATACCTATGCAACAGCTTCCCGTACTTCTGCTGATCCTTAAAGCTTCGAGATTCCTTGAGAAGATCGGCTATGCCTTCTGCGCGGGATGATTGCACGGGGATTTCTCGGACTGGAATGACGGCTTCTTTCGTGATCGCTGAGAAGCGGAACAGGTCACGGTCTCGTTCGATCGTCACACGGCTCCCTTCCATCTGATCGACCATCTCCGCCTGCATTTTTGGTGTAGGATGGGCTCGCTTCGGCAGCTTCCTCGATGACAGCTTCAATGTCAACGATCCGTCACTCCCGGCTTTGATCTTGCTCAAGATCGTGACAACATCCCGGAAACGGCGCTTGTCATACTCGACGATCTGGAGAGTGTCGAGGCGTCCGTGCCCCTTGATCCGTCTGAGTGCGGACGCCACCCCTTGGAGCATGCCTTCGAATAGGTGACATTCGCAAACAGGAGATCCACGTCTTCCCGATTGAACCGCCCGTACTCACCCATACCGGCGAGAATCACGTTGTCAGCGGCAAGAGACTTATGGGCATTGGGAATGAGAAACACTTCCCCAAGCCCGCCACCGATGATGCCTCGCTTCACGGCTTTGGAAATCCAAAACTCGAGCGCCTGGTCCAGCGCCCCCACTGCCCGTATCGGTGGCACCCCTCGATAGTGACCGGCGACCACCGCTGGAGCCTTGATATCGCGGATATCGCCGTGGACGACCTCAATGTGTAGTGCGATCGATTCCTGTTCCGGCCCCTGTGTCGTTCGCGCTCTCGATGTTGTTGTCGTGGCATCGGTCACTGCCCGAGAACGAACAGGACGCTGCGTCATGATGGCCTCTCTGAGTACGAGGTAAGTGCGTGAACGGCGCGGGCTGCTACTGGTTCTGTGGGCAGCGCACCGGTCTTGCCGGTGCGTAAGATCTCATCAACGGCTTCGAGTACCTGCTCATGTTTCTGGAGATCGCCATGGATTTCATCGACGTAGTAGGTCGGCACGCCAGGCAACAGCCCGAGCGCATGGGTGACACGTCCATCGCCCTTCAATGTCGTGTCGAATTCGAATACGCCTGGACCGTCGATCCTCACGGCATTCAGCGTGTCCTGATTGCAGCCGGCGATGTAGGTCATCCGCTCTGAGTCGATGGTCGCCGACACCTCAAGATCCTCATGGAACTTCCTCGCACGGGCGAGGTGCGCTGCCACGATAGGATAGGAGCCCCAGTTGCTCGGGGTATAGAGCGCCTGTTCCGGTGAGGACAGTTTGGCGGGAGATGGGAGCAGTTGATAACTCCCCACGAATCCGTTCAAGACTTCGAGCACCTCATCCAAGTCATGTCGCAAGTCTGCCGCTGCCAACCACTTCACCAGCTTGTCTTTGGCGATCATGGCTTGCGCAATGGCATGGGACCCGTAGTTCGGTGTGCCGAGCATAATGAGTCGCCCGCCCTGCACCTTCTTCGGCTCCGACATAGATTTCCACACACTGGGGTAGAGCCGAATGAAATTCCTGGACACTAGGCCTCCCATCGAGTGGGCCACCAGATGAACCGGTTGGTTCTTGAACTTGGTTTCCACGAGATCTTTCAACTGCCCAGCGGCTTGATCGAGATCTTTCCGCCAGTCGTAAGCAAACGGTTCGACATTCCAGTACGCCTTCAACCACAGAATCGTTTCCGCGTAACTGTCTTTTTCGAGCCCGCTTGGCTGTACTTGCAGTTTCGAATCGGCTTCCTGCGCCCCATCCTTGGCGAGCCGGAGTTTGTTGATGCCTCCCCAGATCAGTCTCGGGAAACTAATCCAAACCGTGTCATCATCGCCGTCTTCCGTCACGGTCAATTCGGAACCCATGATGCCGGGAATGAAGATGATGTTGCCGCGAAGCGGCTCCCGCTTGCTGCGCACCGATCGCACCCGTTCTGCCAAGCGCTGCAGTCGTTCCAGCTTTTCTGGTCCAAAGTGATCTCTCAATGTCTGATTGGAGGCTGCTCGTGTCTTGCCTCCACGTGTAGACCGAGACAGCTGCGCCTCAAACTCGCCCCAATCCATCTTGCGTATCCAACGGTCCGAATCGCTCACCTTAGTTCCTCGCTGTTTCATGCTCATCGGTGAATCCTTCCTTCAGAGAACCACGTTGGGCAATCGCAGCCTGATGGCCGTTGTGGCCCGGTGGCTCTAGCAGGATGCGGAAAAAGTCCGCCAGCGGCGTTCTCGCCTCGCGCAGAGGCTCAACGTACGGCCCAGAGTACGATTCGCCTCTTTGCTCGCTGCGGCCTTGCTGGACGGCCTTTTTGCGCATCCTGCATGGCTGTTCAGCATCACCCCAACCCTCGACCTCTGCGACGGCTACAGAGGTCGACATGAGTTTGTCCGCAGCCGCTAGCTGAGGAATTGACGATCGAAGGACGTGCGCTGCCCTTCCAGCTGAGGGATCTGGTCAAAGTCTTCCGCTTTAAGTTTGGCCGTGATTTGCCGGTGCAACTCTCGATAGGTCAGCTTGCCCTCAGCCTCTTTGATCGA
>JACRQB010000006.1 GCA_016222925.1 Nitrospirota bacterium
AGAAGGAATGATGAGAACAGCCACTTGATTGCTTGATTTGGTTTCATGCGCGGCCAATTGAGCCGTCATCGACTCAACGGTTGACTTCGGCAAGACATGAGCTTGATCAACGACCCGCCCTGCCAGTGGAGGGACATCGAGCGCAAAGGCAGGCGTCGCAAGCAGGACGGCGAGTAGGACGGTTATGAGGGCCCAGCAGGACGAGAGGCGGCTCATTCTGAATGCTCTCACCCTTCGCCTCAGCTTCCCCTTCAACTTAAAACTTCACTTCTGGGGGTTTCGCGACAGCCTTTTCATCAGCGACGGTAAAGTTGGGCCTCTCCTCCAGGTGGAGCAGAAATTTTGCAGTCAGATTGGTCGGGAAATACCGGACCATCTTGTTGTATTCCGCGACTCGCTCGATATACCGCTTACGCGCCACAGTAATCCGGTTTTCGGTCCCTTCCAGCTGGCTTTGGAGATCCCTGAAACTTTGATCGGCCTTGAGGTTCGGATAGTTTTCGGCAATCGCGATCAGTCGGCCTAACGCCGATGTCAGTCCCGCTTGGGCTTTTTGAAATGCCTCGAATGCGGTCGGGTCCTTGAGCACCTCAGGCGTCACTTGGATGCCGGTCGCCTTGGCCCGGGCATTCACGACCCCCTCAAGCGTCTCTTTTTCGTGAGCCGCGTACCCCTTGACCGTTGCAACAAGGTTAGGGATGAGGTCGGCACGGCGCTGGTATTGATTGATCACTTCACTCCATGCCGCCTTTGTATCTTCATCCAAGCCTTGAAGGTCGTTGTACCCACAACCGGACACAGAAAATCCACTGATCATCGCTAGGGTGATCACCGTCTTTCCCCACCAAGTACGCCCCATCGTTCCCTCCTTCAGCAGTAGAGCAGGACGCAATGTCCCTCGATCTCGCGATCATGCTACCATGGGCATAATCATTAAGATATGTCGGTCAAGAGGGGGTTATGCCACGGAAACTATTGATTCACGAACCTGGTGGGTTTCAAGTGCGACACCGCGCCCTTGGCATCTATCAAGGCAGTGCGATCGACCTCGCCTTCTGGCACCCGTCGTCAGGCATGCCCGAACACGGACTCTGTCGATTTTCAACAAAAGACAAGGCCCAGGCGTTGATCGATGCGTTCTCCTCTACAGCCTGCACGGAACCGATGGATCAACATGATCTGACCATTGAGCCGTACGATCGCGCCGAACATGACCGCTTGATCAGTGACTATCCGCTGTCATCTGCCTGGGAGATGCCTACCTAGCAGGATGCTGAAAAAGTCCGCCAGCGGCGTTCTCTGCCTTGCCGAAGCACTTTGCGCAGGCAGGTCGCTCGCTCGCCTCGCAAAGTCGGCGAAGCGGGCTCAGAGGCTCAACGTAAGGAAGGCGATGACAAGGTGCTTATCCGCTCGCACGTGATCGAAGCGAGCGGTTCAAGCGAAGCTTGGTATGTACCTCCTCGCCTCTTCACTCGCTGCGGTCTTGCTGGCTGCCTTTTTGAGCATCCTGGGGTGATCGTGTTGTACTTCTTTCTGTCATATTTCAATGGTGGCTGATGTGTAAAGTGGGGTTTTCAGCAGACTGCTAGGCTGGGAAATCGAAGCTAGCCGGTGACAATCGGCTCGACAGCCTTGGAGAGGACATTGGACGTGGAACCCGAATGTGAGTGGATGAAGGTGAGCAGCCGTTTGTTCTCTTGGGCCTTACGGAGAAACTTGAAGGCAATGCCGCGGGCACTCATGGACCGTACTATGGCCGCGACTTCGACGGGAGCCTCATCCTCGGCGAGCGCGATCTCCAGGTAGAAAATATCGTCCACCCGGACGTGGGTCTCGCTCTTGATAATGCAACCGCCCACGGAAAGGTCCAACACAGTCCCCTCCCCCCTCACCTTCCCCCCGGAAAACGACAGGCACAGGCGAACAGGGATGCGGAGGTGTTCCCGGCGCTCAACTGGGTGAGCGGATCCCGCCGTGCTCACGCGTCGGGCGAGGAAACGATGGCGACAGTCTTGGCACTGGAACGGAACAATCCAAATCAGCGCCGCAACTAGTTCGCGCGGGGTCTGCGGTCGTGCCTGCACGACACCGTCCTTGTGACAGCGTGGGCAGATCACTTGGCGACTCATTCGACATGCCTCTCTCTCATCTCCACCCCACCACCAGCCTATAATCGCACTATAAAGGCCTTTCCCTCACAGTCAAGCTGATTGCCATCTGGCGCAAAGTGTCTCCCAGCATACCTTTGCACGATTTGAGAGATTGGCAGTCGGCATCGCGTTTGGCGACGAATCGCAAGAGGAGAGAGCCTGCCGTCAGCGTACCGGCTAGGCAGACTCTGCATGGGGAGATTCAGGCTCAGCAGGAAGGCCGGATTCGACGACACCGGCTCGGACATATTCGCGATTGAGATTGGCAATGAAACGGACACTGATGCTTTTCGGACAGACGGCTTCGCACTCATACTGATTGCCACACGAGCCAAACCCTTCTCGATCCATGGCCTCCAGCATCGCACGCACACGAGGCGTTCGCTCGGGCTTTCCTTGCGGCAAGATCGCCAAATGGGACACCTTGGCCGCCACAAACAGCATGGCCGAGGCATTCTTACATGCAGCGACACAGGCCCCACAACCAATACAGGACGCGGCATCCATCGCAGCTTCGGCCTGGTCCTTCCCGATCAACAAGACGTTTCCATCCACCGCCCCGCCGGTATTGACGGAGATATATCCACCTGCCTGCATGATCCGGTCAAGCGCGCGTCGATCCACCACCAAATCTTTGATGATGGGAAACGCACGCGCACGCCACGGCTCAACCGTAATGACGGCTCCGTCGTAAAACCGCCGCATGTACAACTGACAGGTTGAAATACCCCGGTCCGGGCCATGCGGGATTCCATTGATCACCAGAGAGCAACTTCCGCAGATGCCTTCACGGCAATCCTGCTCAAACGCCACCGGCTCTTCACCCTTGGTAACTAATCCCTGATTCACGCTATCGAGCATTTCTAAGAACGACATGCCGGAGCCGACGTCGTGAGCTTCATACGTCACAAACCGGCCTTTCTCGTCTGGACCCTTCTGGCGCCAAATTTTCAATGTGAAGTTCATGATCTGCGTCTGTCGCTGGCTCCCCTCACCCCTGCCATTTACTTGTTACCTATTACTGATAACTTCTCATGGTCGGCTGCACGAATTCAAAGACAAGGGACTCTTTGTGCAAGATAGGCAATGCATTCTCTCGGTACTCCCAGGCGGCAACATGCGCAAAACAGGTATCGTCACGCTTTGGTTCACCGTCGGCCGTCTGATGCTCCTCACGGAAATGTGCCCCGCACGACTCTTCCCGATGTAACGCATCGTGGCAGAGGAGCTCAGCGAACTCGAGATAGTCAGCCACTCTCCCCGCATATTCCAGTTCTTGGTTGAAGGCTTCTCCTGACCAAAATTCTTCCCGTAGGGCCGGGATCGACCGCAGTGCCAGTTCAAGCCCTGCCTTATTGCGAGACATACCACAGTGATCCCACAACAGCTTACCGACTTCGCGATGAAATGAAGCCGCGGTTCGACGGCCTTTCGCATTCAGCAGGCGGCTGATCCTGCCCGTCACGCGCTGAAGCGCCGCGCGTGATTCCTTGTGATCTTCCCCAACCGGTGAGAGCTTCGCCGTCGCCAAATAATGACCGATCGTATAGGGCAGGATAAAATAGCCATCGGCGAGCCCTTGCATCAAGGAGCTGGCACCGAGCCGGTTGGCGCCATGATCCGCAAAATTTGCTTCCCCAATCACGAAAAGTCCCGGGATGGTACTCATAAGATTGTAATCAACCCAAAGACCCCCCATCGTATAGTGTGGCGCCGGATAAATCCGCATGGGAACGTGGTAGGCATCTTCCCCTGTGATCCGGTTATACATGTCGAAGAGGTTGCCATAGCGCTCGAGGACGACATCCTGCCCCTGCCGTTCAATCACATCGGCAAAATCCAGGTACACGCCTTGACCTCCCGGACCAACGCCATGGCCTTCGTCGCACACAGTCTTCACGGCACGGGACGCGATGTCTCGTGGCGCAAGATTGCCGAAACGGGGGTACCGGCGTTCCAGAAAATAGTCGCGTTCTTCGGCGGGTATGTCGCCAGGAAGCCGGTGATCCGCAGCCATTTTCGGCACCCACAACCGTCCGTCGTTACGGAGCGATTCGGACATCAGGGTCAACTTGGCCTGGTGTTCGTCCCCCGGCGGGATCGCCGTGGGATGAATCTGCATAAAGCACGGATTCGCGAATGCGGCACCCTGTTTCCACGCACGGAAGGTGGCCGTCACGTTGCTGCCGCTCGCATTGGTCGACAGGTAGTACACATTGCTGTAGCCGCCGGTCGCCAGTACTACAGCATGGGCGGTATGGATACCCACCCGTCCAGTGACGAGATCACGCACCACGATGCCTCGAGCCTGGCCGTCAACCACTATCAGATCGAGCATCTCGGTCCGTGGGTGCATCGTGACCTGTCCACGCTCAATCTGCCAGCAGAGCGCCGAATAGGCGCCCAAGAGCAGTTGCTGTCCGGTCTGTCCCCGACAGTAGAACGTCCGCGAGACTTGGACGCCTCCAAACGATCGGTTGGCCAACTGCCCGCCATATTCACGAGCAAAAGGAACACCGAGAGCCACACATTGATCGATAATGTGTGCACTGACCTGGGCAAGCCGATAGACATTCGCCTCGCGCGAACGAAAGTCTCCACCCTTGATCGTGTCGTAAAACAGCCGGGTCACACTGTCCCCATCATCCTGATAGTTTTTTGCTGCATTGATCCCGCCTTGTGCCGCAATACTGTGCGCACGGCGCGGGCTATCCTGAAAACAAAAGCACGCCACCTGATAGCCGAGCTGTCCCAAGGTCGAAGCTGCACTGGCTCCCGCAAGGCCGGTGCCGACCACGATGACTGTGATGTTGCGCTTGTTATTCGGACTCACTAATTTTTCGCTGAATCGATGTCGGTCCCATTTGGTTTCCAGCGGGCCGGCAGGAATTTTCGGATCAAGTGTCATCATCCGCGTACGATCCCCAAGGAGATGGCTAGGATGATGGCGACATTGCCAAGAACGACTAACAGCGCGACCGTGGGACCAGCAGCCTTGATAAGTCGGTTGAATGCCGCGCGTTCAAGCCCCAATGTCTGTAAACTGCTGGTGACGGCATGGTTCAGATGCAAGCCCAGCCCCAGCTGACTCGTCAAGTAAAACGCCACGATAAATGGATTCTGAAAAGCGTGGACGATCTTCCCATACACATCACGATGTCCTTCGGCGTCGAGGCGATCGGCAGAAGAGGGATCGATGACGCCGGCCGTCAGATGCAATAAGTGGAATAGGATAAAAAGTAAGAGGACAAGGCCGGAGACGGCCATCGTGCGGGACGCAAAAGATGCTTGGCGATACTCGCGAACCGCATAGGCGACCGGGCGAGCTCGACGATTGCGCACGGTCAACTGGATCGCCAGGGCGATGTGGAGGACTGCAAGGCTCAGCAACCCGATGCGGGCTGCCCATAGAAAGATCGGCATATCCCGGAGCATTGCTGCATAGCCATTGAGCGCATGGGATCCTTCGAATACTTGTAGGTTTCCCAACATGTGAACAATCACATAGAGAACGAGCCCCAGCCCGCTTAGGGCCATGACGACTTTACGGCCGACTGAGGACTGCAAATGGTTAGACGGGTGTGCCATCCGCGATCATTATACACCGCTTGGATTCACGAAGACTCACGGGAACGATGGAGAGGTGTCATGATGCACGAAGATACAGCGGCGTGGTGGTTCGCGCTCGCTGAGTGGTCGCACGTACCAAGGATGCTATCGAGCGCTCGGCGGTCCAGACCGTGGCGTCACTCGCTTAACTTGGAGCTCCAGTTGCTCGGACGGATGCATCCCTGGGACCAGCACGGCGAGCGCCATGACACAATTCCGCCCGCCTTCCTTGGCAGCATAGAGCGCCTTGTCTGCTTGATCGATCAGCTCCAGCGGTGTCCGTGCTCCAAACGCGATGGCCGACACTCCGATGCTCACCGTCAGTGTCAAGCCAGACACCATTCGAAGCCGGCTGCCCGCCTCAGTCCCAACACGAATCCGCAAACGTTCCGCCAGATCCATCGCTTCGGCCAACGTCGTGCGAGAGAACATCAGACAGAACTCTTCTCCTCCATAGCGCCCGACCGTGTCCGTCAACCGCAACCCTGTGGAGAGACAGTTGGCGACTGCTTGGATGGCCTGATCGCCGACGGCATGTCCATATTGATCATTCACGCGCTTGAAGTTATCAATGTCGACCATCACACAGCAGAGCTCGTTTCCGTGCTCGCGGCTCTCCGCAAATGCTTTCTCAAACAGCGCGTAGAACGCACGACGGTTCAGACATCCGGTGAGCGGATCGCGCGAGGCCAAACGCTCCAGCTCGCCATTTTGCCGTAAAATTTCCGTCTGTGCCATCTCAAGATTTGCCACGGTTCGCATCAGGGCGCCGTTGATTTCCGTGAGTTGCCGGTTCGCACGCTGGAGCTCCGCTGTGCGCTCCTCGACCTGACGACTCAACTCGTACAGCTGTCCAACAGCCTTATTCGCCAAGTCCCATTTCCAGCAGAGCGCGGTGGCGAGCTGCAAGACTTCAATGCCGTTAAATGGCTTCTGCAGGATCAGTAACTTGTCGGTTCTCCCTATCCGTTCTCTGATTTCGTCCCAAGGCTGATCGGAATAGGCCGTGCAGATGACCACCTGCAGCCTGGAATCCGCTTTCCAGAGATGTTCGATGGTTTCCAGTCCATCCCACCCAGGCGGCATCCGCATATCGACAAAGGCAACCGCATACGGACGGTCTTCGCTCCTTGCGGTCTCCATTGCGGTAAGTGCCGCCTGACCTTGATCAACGCAATCTACCTGAAAAGGTTCATGGGATGGGACAGGGATCGATTCCCCGAATAGCGCGGAACGCGCCAGTTCGAAGGCCTTCAATCCTGTCTCGGATTGAAGAACCCTCCGGAAGTCGTCATGGATCGATGGGTTGTCGTCCACAACGAGAATGCGTCGATTCAGACTATCCGTCGACACTCGTCACAGCTCCTCTAGCCTCGCGAGGCTAGGCATTAGACCACCTTCGCCAACACCGTCTGGGTGGAAGGCTTTGGGAGTTGAATGGTGCACCAAAACGTCGATCCTTGCCCAAGGACACTGTCGACGCCCGCTATCCCCCCCATCATGTGAGCCAGTTGCTTGACAATGGCGAGCCCAAGTCCTGTCCCGCCATACTTGCGCGTGGTGGAGCCGTCGGCCTGTGTAAACGGTGTAAAGAGCTTGGCTTGGATAGCGGGCTCGATGCCGATACCTGTGTCCCGCACTTTCAGACAAAGCGTTGTCGTATCGACAGCATCCTCAGCGACCGCCACGTGAAGTGCGATTTCTCCCTGGGTCGTAAATTTGATGGCATTGCCAAGCAGGTTGGTTAAGATCTGCCGAATGCGCACCGGGTCACCTTCGTATTCCGGAAGGAGATTGTCAGCGAGCACGACCGTCAGCTTCAGTCCCTTGCTCGTGGCGGGACCGGAAAAGAGTTCCAGAACCTCCGTTACGATCTGACGCACATCGAGAGGGAGACTCTCGATCTTCAGTTTGCCTGCTTCAATCTTCGAGATATCGAGGATGTCATTGATGACTTGCAACAGCGCCATCCCGGATTTGTGGACGGTCTCAATGTATCGACGCTGCTTGTCATTCAGAGGCGTCTTCAGCAGCAGTTCACTCATCCCGAGAATACCGTTCATGGGCGTACGGATTTCGTGGCTCACGTTGGCAAGGAATTGCGATTTTGCGACGTTGGCGGCCTCGGCCGCTTCCAACCGTTGGCGCACCTGACGCGCCAGCTTCCACTTGGTGGTCAGGGAGGCGGCCAATTGCGAGACCTCCACAGTGGAAAATGGTTTTTGCAGAATCAGGAGACGATCGTCGCAGCCCAGTCGGCGAATAATGTCGTCCCAGGAGTGGTCGGTGTAGGCCGTGCAGATCACGGTCTGAATCTCTGGGTCAACCTCCCACATACGCTCGATGGTTTCGAGCCCATCCCATCCCGGCGGCATCCGCATGTCCACAAACGCCACCGCATATGGCCGTCCTTCTCGGCGCGCCATTTGTACAAGAGCCAGCGCGGCTTGCCCCTGATCTGCATAATCCAGGTCAAACCGCACAAGAGCCTTCTGAAAACAGTCACCCCCGAATAACGACGCGCGTGCTTCATCCAGCCCCTGTGTCTCCGTTCCCGGTTGAAGGATTTTGCGAAAGTCCTCGTGGATCGAGAGATTGTCATCAATGACCAAGACTCGAAGGTGCTGACCCTGCTTGTCGATATCCATATTCATACAGCTCTCTGACTGCGCCAACAGGCAATGCCGCTTAGGCGGCGCGGGAACCAATGGTAGGTAACCATTGGCGGACCGCCTTCTGTATCTCTTTGAGCCCCACCGGTTTTGGCAGGAAACCGTCCATCCCACCCGCGATGCACGCAGTTTCAACCGTACTCACTGCGTAACCGGACAATGCGAGAATCGTGATAGGCCTACCGTCCCCTCTCGTAAATCCTCGCCGACGGATTTCTGCTGTCGCAGTCAATCCATCCATCTCCGGCATTTCGCAGTCCATCAGGACGAGGTCGTATGGGCGCCTCTCAAGCGCCTGGATCGCCTCTCGACCCGTACCCGCCGTATCGGCTGATTCCCCGCAGAGCTCCAGCATGCGAAGGAAGACCTCTTGGTTCGTCGGATTATCTTCAGCCAAGAGGATACGCGCACAGGACCGGGGCTTGGAGGAATGGACGCCCGGGCTCCTGTCGTGGCTTCTATTGATCGAGACGTCAGGTGTTGAGTGGTCATCCGTCTGCTTGCTCTCTAGACCAGCTCTGTCGCTCGCGCTCACCTTCTCAAGACAGACCGTAAACCAAAATGTGGAACCGTTTCCTGGGATACTGGTGAGACCGACGTCCCCACACATCAAGGAGACGAGTCGTTGAACAATCGCAAGTCCTAAACCCGTCCCTCCGTATCGCCTCGTCATCGATCCATCCACCTGAGCAAACGGATCGAAAATCTTCTGCTGCGCCTCCAGCGGAATACCGATTCCGGTATCGCACACTGTTATTTTGAATAAGGCCTTCTCCTGGAGAATCTGCCGAAAGCGCACGCCGTCCCCTCGCCATACAGCGGGGAGCTCGGGGTCGATCTGACATTCTAAACTGAGCCCCTTTCGTCGCGAGGGTTCACGGAATAGTCCGGCAACATCCTGCACGGTTGCAACCAGGTCAAATCCCGTTATGTGGAGGTCCATCTTGTCCTCATCGATCTTGGACAAGTCGAGTATGTCGTTGATGATCTGAAGCAACTGCTCGCCGGAATGATGGATGGTTTGGACGAAATGACGCTGCCGGTCGTTCAACGAGGTTGAGAGAAGCAGCTCATTCATGCCGAGCATCGCGTTCATGGGCGTCCGGATCTCATGGCTCATACGGGCTAAGAACTGTGACTTGGCCTGGTTGGCCCTGTCCGCCGCCACCTTGGCCTGCCTAAGGGCCTCGACCATTTTCTGTAATTCATCGTTGCGCTGTTGGAGCTCAGCCGTCCGTGCAGCCACTTGTTGCTCGAGATGCTGGTTCGTCGCCTGGAGTTCTCGATTGCGGGCATTGACCTGCGCGACGAGATCTTCGATCTGTGACCGGATGTCCCGTCCCAACTCCCACTTCCTGGTCAACGACGCGGCAATCTGTTGGACCTCAATGGAATCGAACGGCTTCCGAAGGATGAGCAACCGGTCGCTCATTTCTAGCCGTCCGGCAATCTCTGCCCACGAATGGTCTGAGTAGGCCGTACAGATAACTACTTGAAGCCGTCCGTCCGCCTCCCAGAGCCGTTCGATGGTTTCCAAGCCGTCCCACCCCGGCGGCATCCGCATATCGACAAACGCCACCGCATACGGACGTCCTTCCCGGCGCGCCATCTCTACCAGGACCAACGCCGCTTGTCCTTGATCCGCATAATCCAGCTCGAACCGGTCCAGCGCTTCTACAAGTGGCGTCTCTCCGAACAGCGTCGCCCGTGCGCGATGGAGCCCCTCTTCCTCAGGTGGCGCTTCAAGGATTCTGCGAAAATCCTCATGGATGGCCCGATTGTCGTCGACGACCAAGATTCGAAGGTTTTTATTGTTGGCGCCCATCATCCGTCATGTCCTTCTGTCCGCCGAGAGAAAGAGCATCTTTACTCACGCCTTAGGTCTGAGTTTCTTGTCTTCCACTCGCCATGAACACATGCATATCATTGATGAGGGAAAGGAGATCCTGCGCACATCGTTGGAGTGTCGTCGCATGCTCACGCTGACTGGGATTCAGCGGGCTATCCAGCAAGAGATTCACCTTCCCGACGAGTTCATTCATCGGTGCCAGGATTTCGTGGCTCATAATCGCTAGAAATTCTTCCTTCTGACGGAAGGTCGCCTCAAGATCGTTCCGAGAAGGAACCGGCAGTATGTCCGCAGCTCGACTGACAATATTTGTTTGCAGACACTCATTCGCTTCCCGCAACTCGGCTGTTCGTTGGCTCACGCTAAACGCGAGACTATCAATCTGCAGCTTCACGGAGCGTGCCAGATTCCATTTCTTCGTCAGCGCGTTTGCGAGTTGAACAACCTCAATGCTGTTAAAAGGTTTCATCAGGATAAGCAGCTTGTCGGTGTCTCCGATGCGACGACTCACATCTTCCCATGGATGATCGGAATACGCGGAACAAATCACGATTTGGAGTTCAGGATCGGCATACCACAGATGTTCGATGGTCTCGAGGCCGTCCCATCCAGGCGGCATCCGCATGTCCACAAACGCCACCGCATAGGGATTCCCCCTCTGGCAAGCATCCTGAGCAAGGCCGAACCCCTCTCGGCCCTGACTCGCGAAATCCAGCTCATAGCGCACCTGAGGCGGCAGGGTTGGAACCTCTCCAAACAAGGCTGCCCGAGCTTGAGCCAATGAATCGGAATCGGCCGGCGGCATCAGGATCTTACGAAAGTCTTCATGGATGTTA
>JACRQB010000007.1 GCA_016222925.1 Nitrospirota bacterium
CACGCCGCGCCTCGATGAGGACTCGATCACCCTTCTTGATCACCAATGGAGGCTTCACAAAGGCTGGGCGTAGCGGTGTCTCGGGCGGAAGAGGCCGTGATGCGCTCTTTCCGATGACCTCTCCTTGATCGGTAATGAAGGGATGGTTGATCTGATGAACCCGCAGTCCGACCGTCTTGAGATCGCTCATATCAATCAGTTCTTCGGCCTTCAGAAAGCGAGTGACAACAACCGCGTCGATCATCGCCGCAATATCGGCAACGACCTGGATTGTTTTCCGAGATTTCCCGTTTGCCACCGCCTCCACATGAAACATCCGCCGTCCTAGACCTTCTTCCATCGAGTTGGGAATGACCTGCAACTCCACCGTCCCGCCGGGAATCATCACCGGATCCGCGGGCTCCAACACCGTCACATGTACCGTCTTCACCTTGTGCCCCCATTCGCTCTCCAGATGTTTCTGAATGGCCTTCCGAATCAGCTCAGAGTTGACCTCGCTGACAGCCACTCGGTCCACAACGGTGTCGGTCGCCCGATGAATCGGACCTCGGGACGCCGACGAGATCGACCGGGACTCACCACTAGGCCCCGCACGTGACGTCGTCACGTCGAAGCCTACGGATGAAAGGAATATGATCATGGTCAGCCAAATCCTAGACATGAGCCGCTCCTTATCGTCTGAGATTGTTCGCAATGGCCATCATTTCGTCGGAAGCCTGAATCGTCTTGGAGTTAATCTCGTAGCTTCGCTGCGCGATAATCATATTGACCATTTCTTCGGCGAGATTGACATTCGAACTCTCCAAGAATCCCTGCTGGATCGTCCCGAATCCGGTGGTAAAGCCGCCGGTCCCCTGCGTCGGAGGGCCGGAAGCAAAGCTATCAATAAAGAGATTGCTCCCCATAGCGACCAACCCGGAAGGATTGTCGAACCGTGTCAGCTGTATTTGCCCTACTTGTGAGGACTGCGTCACACCTGGCAGCAAAACCGAGACCGTACCGTCCTGCCCGATATCCACCTTGAGCGCGCCGGAAGGTATTGTAATCACGGGATTGAGAAGATCACCGTCGCCGGTCACGAGATTGCCCACATTGTCACGCTTAAACGATCCATTTCGGGTATACATGATCGTCCCATCAGGACGGGAGACTTGAAAAAACCCTGCTCCATCGATCGCCAGATCCGTCTCGTTGTTCGTTTGGCGCATATTCCCCTGAATCCACTCTTTCGCAACAGTCGTTGGGCGCACCCCTGCTCCGACCTGGATGCCGACTGGAAAGACCCCGACATTGGAGGCGCTGGTACCGGGGAGTCGTTGAATCTGATACAGCAGGTCCGCAAACTCAGCTCGGCTGCGTTTAAAGGAGTTGGTGTTGACGTTCGCAAGGTTATGGGCGACCGTGTCGACGTTGATTTGCTGAGCCGTCATTCCGGTCGCCGCGGTCCACATGGCACGAATCATGGAATCCTCCTACGTATCTCGCCGTTCGTAAAACGTGAAACGCGCTAGCTGATGTTTACGAACGACCGACGACCAACGACGCTTCACAGTCTTAGAGCACTCGTCCTACATCTTGAATCGTGACCTCAGTCATACGATCAAGTGATTGAATCAGCTTTTGCGTTGATTCATAGTTGCGCATACCCTGAAGCATCTTCACCATCTCGCCGATGGAATTGACGTTGGACTCTTCGATGTGCCCAACCTGAATCTGCGGATTCTTGGCCACCGTGCCTTTCTCCGAGAAGAACAGCCCTTCCGACGACTTCTGCGGCATGTCTTCATCCGCAAATTCCATGACTTTGATTGTCGCGACAGGTTTGTCATCGACTTTGATGTCTCCCTGTGTCGTAATCTCCAATTTTCCTGGAGGAATCTTGATCTCACCCCTCGTCCCCATCACGGGATAACCCAGTCCTGTCACCAACCGACGTTGGTTATCCAGTGACAGCATGCCGTTGCGGGTGTATCGAGGCCCTTGTGGCGTCTGTACCTCAAAAAACCCTTGCCCTTGAATGGCGACGTCCAGCGGATTGCCGGTCAATCGGATGCGGCCTGGCTCAAATGTGGTCTTGATCTGATGCGGTGCGACAAACGCACGCTCAGATGGTCCGAATGGTCTGGCCATGATCTGTTGGGTCAATCCCACAGTTCGGCCTCCGGTGGGAGCGACCGCATGGTACCGTGGGAATATGGCTTTGAAGGCCTGCTCATCCTGCTTGAACCCAGCGGTATTCACATTGGCCATATTGTTCGCAAACACTTGCATACGCCGTTCATGGGCGAGTGCTCCAGACAAGATGGAATAGATACCTCGATTCATATTGCCGACTCCTTTTGCCTTCGAGAGACAGCAACCCTTATGCCAGATTCGTTCCGAACAGAGATTTCTTTATATCGAATGCGAACTCAGCCAAATGCAGGCATGAACTGACTTCCGCCGTGGAGCAACAGGGTGATATGGGATCGCCCCGCCATGCTGCGAGGGTGAATTATACCCACTGAGGTGAAAATTATTCCTAGCGCCCACACACCGTTACTGAAATACACCACCATGCTATAGATCGTTGCCTCAATCGTGGGAACGCATGATGTGAGACTTTCATGCGCATAATCTTGATCGCTGATTGAGGACCCGGCTATGCCGGGTCCTAGTCGAGATCTCGTCGAGAGTGGTACGGGGTTCTTGGATTTAGAAATGAAGCCGAGCCATCGCAGACTATCGCGAATAGTCTCACTACGCTGGCAATCGAGTATCCAGCCGAATCGGTCGGACGATAGAATCAACTCGGTGTATGCAAGTGCGTCTTGAGCTGGATGATAGCCTTGGTATGGATTTGGCAAACCCGTGATTCAGTGACCTTTAGCAACTCTCCGATTTCCTTCATCGTAAGCTCCTCATAGTAATACAAGGTCAGAACGAGGCGCTCTTTTTCCGGCAACCTGTGAATAGCCTCGGCGATCAATTCACGTTCACGCTCGTTGACCAATGAGGACAGGGGATCCGGCGTGTGCGTATCGGCCAACATCTTGACCACTTTATGCCCGTCTGGTTCATGAAGGCCTAAATCGTCCACACTGATCATCACCGCCCCTCTGGCCCGCGTAATGAAATCATCCAGCTCTTCCAGGGACATCTTCAGTTCCGTCGCCACCTCTTCATCATATGGCGGTCGACCCAATCGACTCATCAGCATCGTGTGCGTCTTTTGGAGCAAGCCGATGCGTTCATGAACCGACCTCGGGATCCAATCCATCGATCGAATCTCATCGAGCATGGCGCCACGAATTCTAAACTCCGCATACGTCTTAAACTTCGCTTCTCGTGTGGGATCATACTTGTCCATGGCATCCATGAGTCCAATGGTGCCAACCGAAATCAGATCCTCCGCGTCGAGGTACGCCGGGAGGCGGAAGGCCAGCCGATGGGCCATCGCGCGAATAACATGGGCAAACTCCTTGATCAGCTCTTCGCGTCTGGCCCCCTGGGCCGAAAATGATTTTCGCTCGTGTGGTAAAGCAGTCTTGCTCATGATCTTCCCATGTCCGATCGTTGGTCAGTTACTGGCCGGCGTCACCGCTCGTTGCCAAACAAGCTGTACGGAACTTTTGGGGAGACCAGGCCTCGGCCACTGGACGACTTGCTGTGCCAACCGCTTGAATGCTTGGGCGGCCGGCGCATCCGGAAATATCTCAGAGAGCGCCTTCTGCTGCATGACGGCCAAATGCACATAATCGTCGTAGGGAATGGCTCCGACTAATTCGACGGCCACATGAAGAAAATGATCCACCGCCACATCCAACTTGCCGAACACTTCAGCAGCTTCACGGGGGCTCTTGGCTTGATTCACCAGCACTTTGAACCGACGTTCCCGATACTGGCGGGCCAAGACTTTAATCAGTGCATAGGCATCCGTGAGCGATGTCGGCTCCGGCGAGACGACGATCATCGTCTCATCTGCCGCCGAGGCAAAAAAGGTGACGTTCGGTGAGATGCCCGCACCCGTATCGATCAGAAGCACGTCCATCTCTGACGTGAGCTGTGCCAACTGTTCCTGGATCATGACCTGTTGGGCTTCCGTCAGCGCCGTTAGACTTGCCACGCCGGAGCTGGCCGGAATCACATGAATACCCGCTGGGCCGTCGAGTACGATCTCCTCGATCGTATGGGTGCCCACCAAGACGTCTTCGATCGTATGCCGTGGAACCAGCCCCAGGAGGACATCGAGATTACCTAAGCCGAGATCGGCATCCAAAATCAGTACCCGCTTGCCAACCCTCGTGAGCGCAATAGCAAGGTTCGCAACCACATTGGACTTTCCGACTCCTCCCTTGCCGCTGGATACCGCGATGACGTGAGTGGAGGGACCACCTCTACGACTCAGATCCTCCGACATCAGAACAGACCTTCTTGTTCCAAACGGCATATCAAGACCTCCAGCCGGATTATCCATGGTGAATTGCTGCTCCCATTAACGCAGGAGTTGCGTCTGATGAGTGACCTGCCCGATTGATCCGCACCTGAGCATCACCAGAGCGTTCCGCAGTCAACAACGCCGCCAAACGTTCAGATGAGGCAACCTCGATATCGCCGGGAACCCGCCGTCCGATGCTCCAATATGACAGCGGTACGCCGGTTTGATGCGCGACCTCAAAGATCGTGCCGAACGATTCCGTCTCGTCGAGTTTGGTGAACAACAGACGCAGCTGCGGGAGATCACTGAGGCGCTTCGTGATCCGATAGAGCTCCTGCTCCCTGATGGAAGCCGGAAGCACCAGATGGGTCGTGACGGCCTCCTGTGGGAGAAGCCGTCGGAGTTCGTCGGCCAAGACCAGGTCACTCGATCCAATCCCCGGCATGTCAATCAACACCAGATCGACTTGCCTATGGCGACGGAGCCCTTCATGGACCTGTCGAGCCGACACGGCACACGCAAACGGCACCCCTACGACCCTGGCATACCGACGGAGCTGCTCCACCGCCGTTTCCCGATATGTATTAAAGGTAATGAGGGCCACGGATCTCCGATGCTCAAGGCGATAATAGGACGCCAGCTTGGCTGCAACCGCGGTCTTCCCGGCTCCACTGGGCCCGATCAGGAGACCGATGGAGGGAAATCCCTCTCCCTGCAAAAGCGGCTCGCTCGTTCGTACACGAGTCGCGATTTCACGCTGGAGCGCATGCCGAATTGACTCCTCGCCATCTGGACCGGCGCCTTTTTCGGTCTTGCACACCTCGTTCACCAACACATCCACAGTGGACGCATTCATCCCCTGCGCGATAAGCGAGCGGCGCAGCCAGACCAGCATAGACACCGGTTGACGTTCGATGGACCGGACGTCTTCCCGCGACAAATCCTCCAATAGGCGGCCTAATTCATTCACCACGGCCTGCAACTGTCTCCGGCGATTCGGCTTCACCGGCATTCGAGACGGCTTCAACGAGGCGGGCCGACCGACGGGCGGTGTCGTCGTCTTCCCATTGGGCTTTAACATGCCTTGCAGCGTCTGTTGAAAGTTCGGCGCAGACCCCGCCCCTGCATCAGACGGTCTCCTGGGTGTGACACCCTGTGGGGATTTTTCTGCTGGCTGAAAGGGCCGCGGAGCGTCTTGATCCGATGCGGCCATCACTTCCAGGACCGGTCGATTGAATGCTCGTACGATTCGCCCTCCCTCGCGCACTTCTTTCGCCGACAAGATGATGGCATCCGGCCCCAGTTCTTCCTTGATGGCGCGCATGGCATCCTGCATGGTAAGCGCGTGAAATGTCTTGACCTTCATAACCTACCTTACGATTAGCTACGCCAATTCGAAGTCGATCCGCACCGTATCCAGCGGCTGCAAGCGAACAAAGGAATCCACTTCATTGAGCCCCATGACGGGAACCGCATGTAACAAACGATCACTGTGTCGCCGGAGATGGCGGCGAACAACCTGCGAGCAGAGTACAATCGGCTGCTGCCCTCGAGCCGCAACTCGCTCAGCGGCCTGTTTGAGACCAGTCAACAATTTGTGCGAGAGCGTGGGGTCAAGGTTCAACAGGGCCCCGGGCGGCAAGGCCGCCGCTTGTTCCGCTAACGACCGATCCAGTCGAGGGTCCAAGGTAATGACCTGGAGACTACCGTCCGGCGATTGATACTGCTTGGTGATGGTCCGAGCCAGCGCCTGCCGCGCATACTCCGTGAGAACTTCTGCGTCCTTGGTCGTGGTGGCTTGATCGGAAATCGCCTCGAGGATCGACCGTAGATCTCGAATCGGAATGCCCTCCTTGAGCAAGTTCCCGAGAACCCGGACGACCGTTCCGAGCGGCACCAGCGTGGGAATGAGCTCTTCCACCAATTTCGGATGCGCTTTTCCGACTTCATCCAACAGCGTTTGAACTTCCTGCCGTCCCAACAATTCAGAGCCATGGCGTTTGATCAACTCGGAAAGATGTGTGGCGATCGCTGAGCTCGCATCCACCACGGTATACCCGGCCATTTGCGCCTGTTCTCTGGCGTTGTCAGGCACCCAGAGTGCCGGTAACCCAAATGCCGGCTCCTTGGTCGCAATGCCCTGCACCAAACCCCGTTGGCCGGTACCTGGATCAATCGCCAACAGATGCCCGGGCAACACGTCGGCCTTGGCCACTTCCACGCCCTTCAACATAATGGCGTATTCGTTCGGACGCAGCTGGAGATTGTCACGTATATGAATGGGAGGGACGACAAAGCCCATCGATTCCGCAAATTGCCGCCGGAGCGCTTTAATCCGATCGAGCAATGCGGTGCCTTGCGTGCCCTCGACAAGACTGATCAAACCGTACCCCACCTGCACTTCCATGAGATCGAGCGGGATTACTCGGGTCTGACCTTCCTCGGTCTTGGGCATGCTGGGAGTGGGTGTCGGAACTGCTTGAACCTGTTCCCGCTGATGGAGGTGGTAGGCGACCCATGCGATGGCGCTCCCTAACGCTAAGAACGCCACATGCGGAAGTCCGGGCACCAATCCAAGCGCGAGGAGAATACCCGCAGCCATGCCCACCGGCTTGGGGGATGTCAACAATTGTCGCGTCATCTCCCCGCCCAAATCCGTTTCCGACGCGGCGCGAGTCACCACGATGCCCGCGGCAGTCGACACGATCAGGGCGGGGATCTGCGCCACCAATCCCTCGCCAACCGTCAGCACAGTATAGGTTTGGGCCGCGAGTGCCGGACTCATGCCCTGTTGTAAAATACCGATCGCCAATCCGCCGATGATGTTGACAAGGACGATAATGACGGCCGCAATGGCGTCCCCTCGAACAAACTTGCTGGCGCCGTCCATCGAGCCGTAAAAGTCCGCCTCTTGCGCAATTTCTCGGCGGCGGCGGCGCGCGTCCGCATCATTGATCACACCGGCATTCAAATCCGCATCGATACTCATCTGCTTGCCGGGCATGGCATCCAATGTAAAGCGAGCGGCCACCTCGGCGACACGTCCGGCGCCCTTCGTCACCACGACGAAATTAATGATCACGAGAATGGAGAAGACGACCAATCCGACGGTGTAATTGCCCCCGACGATGAAATTCCCGAACGCCCGAATTACCTCGCCGGCCGCCCCGGCTCCTTCGTTGCCGTGCAACAGAATGAGCCGCGTGGAGGCAATGTTGAGGGACAGCCTGAACAACGTGATCACCAACAGGATGGATGGAAACACCGAGAACTCGATCGGACGCCGTACTTGAAGTCCGACAAGCAAGATAATCACCGACAAGGTGATATCGAAGCTCAACAGCAAATCGAGCACAAATCGAGGCAACGGCAACAGCATCACCATGAGAATGGCCACGACCGCGACGGAGATGACGATGTCCGGATGCTTGAGCAACTGTGGTTGTTCTACCGGTTCTATTGCCGTTGCCATAATCCTCTTTCAGGCTGCGAACACACTCGGTTGATGCAGATAATACGGAGGCATTTCCACGTACGTGCCGACGCCGAAATCACTTCAGGATGCTCAAAAAGGCTGTCCAGCAAGGCCGCAGCGAGCAAGGCGGCGAGGCGTACGCTTCGGTACGTTGAGCCTCTGAGCGATGCAAGAACACCGCCGGCAGACTTTTTCAGCATCCTGCTCATGGAGTCACGCCTCTGGCTCGATACACAAACGCGAGAATCTCCGCAACCGCGCGATACAGCTCGTTGGGAATCTCTTTGCCGATCTCGACGAGTTTAAACAGTGTTCGGGCCACGAAGATACAGCTCGTTGGGAATCTCTTTGCCGATCTCGACGAGTTTAAACAGTGTTCGGGCCACGAATTTCTGTTCGACGACCGGCACCCCGTGATGTCGAGCCAACTCACGGATACGTTCAGCGATCAGGCCGGCTCCTTTGGCGACCACCACAGGAGCGCCCATCGTGCTCGTGTCATACTTCAGCGCCACAGCCAAATGTGTCGGGTTGGTGATCACCACGTCCGCCGTCTTCACGGCAGCCATCATGCGTTTCCTCGTCAGCTCTCGCTGAATGGTCCGCACGCGACTCTTGATGAGCGGATCGCCTTCTGCGGCCTTGTGTTCCTCCTTGATCTCGTCCTTCGACATCCGTAGATTGCGTTCCCACTCAAAGCGTTGATAGCAATAGTCGAACCCGGCCAGGACCGCGATCGCCCCGGCGACGGCCAACCCGACCTTCAACGCGAGCCGTCCGGTTACGTCCAAGACGCTCCCCATATCGAACCCAACCAACCCCGGGATCTGGAGCACGTCGTACCGAGCCACCCACAGGCCGACACCCGTCACAATCGCAATCTTGAGCAGCCCCTTCACGAGCTCCATCACAGACCGCAGTGAGAACAATCGGGATAAGCCTTTGATCGGACTGATGCGTTCGACATCCGGCTGAATCGCCTCGGCACGCCATAACAGCCCTGTCTGCAGCAGCGCCGTGCCGCTCCCCATCACCAGAATACCCAATACGACCGGAAGACTCAGTGTCACGACCGTGAGGCCGGCATGGATGACGACCTCATACACCTGTTCGATAGACATGTGTTCGTAGAACGCTACGGGGAACGAGAGTGTCAGCCCTTGACGGGTCATCTCCGTCATCTTGAGAACACCGACCGGTACCATGGCCGCCAGCAGCCCGATGCCGCTCAAGAGGATGACGGCCGTCGACAGATCACGACTGATCGCGATCTGTCCTTTCTTGCGCGCCTCCTCTTTCCGTTTCGGCGTCGCGGGTTCTGTCTTATTACTTCGATCTTCAGCCATGTCCCAGCGCCTTCAGGAGCTCATCGAGCGTGAATTGCAGTCGCTCAATTTCTCGGACCAAGAGTTCCACCACAAACGGCGCGGACAGCGACATCACCGCCAACCCGCCGGCGATCGTGACAGGGAAACTCAAAACAAATACGTTGATCTGACTGACCGCCCGTCCCAGCAGCGCAAGAAGAATATTGATCAGGAGAATGATGACGAGGACGGGCGCCGCCAACTTCAACCCCACAACAAACATGTTCTGAGCGAGGCGAAGGATCGCCTCCCCCATGCCTCCCGTGAGGGACGCGCCGAATGCCGGAATGGATTCATAGCTCGAGATAATGGTCGCCACCAGCAAGAGATGTCCGTTCAGTGAGAGAAAGATAAGGGTCGCGAGAAGGGTGAAGTATTGGCCGATGATGGGGGTCTGTTCGGCTGTCGTGGGATCGAACAGTTGCACCACGCCGAATCCCATCTGCACGCCGATCACCTCTCCGGCCAATTCCAGCGCCCCGAAAAACAATCGTACGGCCAGTCCGATCGCCAAACCGATGACCATTTCACTGATAAGCCCGGCGGCCAGGACAACAGGATCATAGGGCGCGGCGGGGAGTGGGACGATGGGAGCCACCAGCACGCCCAATGCCAAGACGAGCGCCACTTTGACTTTCGCCGGAACGGCCCGCCCGCTCAACACCGGCAACGCAGCCAACAATCCACCGATACGGGAAATGAGGACCAAAAACCCTTGGAACTCAGGAAGAAGAATCTGAATGGTCTGCGTCAACGCCATGGCCTCGTACTAGCAGGTTATTGAAGAACTATTCTGATGCCCAAAACTCCACACAGCTTGGATGTCATAGACCGGATCCACATAGCGCACAGGATGTTCAAAAAGGCCTTCCAGCAAGGCCGCAGCGAGCGAAGAGGCGAGGCGTACGCTTCGGTACGTTGAGCCTCTGAGCGATGCGAGAACGAAGCCGGAGGACTTTTTCAACATCCTGCTAGTGCACATAGTTGGGAATAGTCATCAAAAGATTGGCCATGTAGGTGGTCATGGTGTTCAGCATCCAGGGAAGAAAGAGCAACAACGCCCCAAAAAGAACCACCAATTTCGGAACAAAGGTGAGCGTGGCTTCGTTCAGTTGCGTCATGGCCTGGAACGCGCTGACCACCAGACCGATGAACAGGCTGAGCCCCAAAATCGGCGCTGACACCAACAGCGTCGTTTCCAGCGCGTGTCTGGCCAGTTCCGTTACCATTTCTGGTGTCACGTGATCACCCCCTGTTCTCGACACTGAACCGTCCGGTGTCGTCTATCGACAGACCATTCAGCCCTACTGAAAACTCCGCACCATCGACCCCACGACCAGGTACCAACCATCGGCCAATACGAACAAGATCAACTTGAACGGCAGCGAGATCACGACAGGCGGAAGAAGCATCATGCCCATCGACATGAGAATGCTGGCCACGACCATATCGACGATGAGAAAGGGGATATAGATTAAGAATCCGATTTGAAAGGCAATCCGTAGCTCGCTCAGAATGAAGGCCGGGATGATCGCCTGGGTCGGCACGTCCTCCACCCGATCCGGTTTTGGCACATGACTCAGTTTGATGAAGAGTTCGAGGTCCTTTTCCCTCACCTGGCGCAGCATAAAGTTCCGCACCGGCTCGATGCCCTTCTTCCACGCCTCTTCATACGAGATCTGCTCGGCCATCAATGGTTGGAGCGCGTTGTTGTAGACGGCCTGCCCCACCGGAGCCATGATGAACATCGTCAGGAACAGCGCTAAGGACAGCAACACCTGATTCGGAGGAACCGACTGCGTTCCCAGCGCTTGTCGGAGAAAGGCCAACACAATGACGATCCTGGTAAAGGACGTCACCATGATGAATAAGGCCGGGGCTAAGGACAGCACCGTGAGCAGAATGAGAATCTGGATCACCACGGCGGTTTGTTTCGGGCCGTCTGCGCCGAAGTCGATGCTCACCGATGGACCGGCCGCCGCCGCCGCCGACAGCGGCAGCGCAAGCAGCGTGATCCCTCCGACGATGATCCCCCAGAATATGTACGTGCGCGACTCGTGCCTATTGGTCATGTAGTCCCTTATGGCGATGCCACGCACCGAGCGATAGCCGCCGCGCCCAGGAGGCAAACCTTTCCTGGGAAACCGGCGGCGCCTCGATGGAGGCGGTCTCGCTGCTGCAAGAGAGTAACTCCCGCAATTCGGCTGAATCGCTGATGCGTCCCAGCGGAACAAGATCGGTCGCGGTCGTCCCCACGATCACATATTCTCCCGCAACCGACACAAGGGCAATGGTCTTGCGCGGAGCGACATAGCCGCTGGCCAAGACTCGAACGAGCGGGCGCCCCCCGGCGATTCCCAGTCGTTGCCCCATCACTCGCCGGACCGTCACCGCGACAATCCCCATCAACACCAGCACGATGGCCAGGGCTGAGACGGTGCGGAACAGGCTTTCCCACAGATCAATCACGGCCTCTCCCTTGGAGCATTCAGCGCAGGTGCTGCACGCGCTCCGCTGCACTCACCACATCCGTCAAACGAATACCGAATTTCTCATTGACGACCACGACTTCACCCCGCGCAACCAGCTTATTGTTCACCATCACTTCCATCGGCTCGCCCGCGAGTTTATCCAGTTCAATGACGGAGCCTTGCGCCAGCTGCAAGAGATCCCGAATGGCCATCTTCGTGGATCCGACATACACGGTGACACTCATCGGAATATCCAAAATAAAGTCGATATTCTTCGGAGCGCCGCCCGTCTCCGCGCTTTGGACCGACGGGAATGAAGCCGCCTGCGGGGATTGGTGATCGGTCGTCTGCGAATCGGAACGCGTTGCGGAGTCTGACTCAGCCATAGTCACTCTCTCTGTGGTGTCACGACAAATTCAATACTTTGGTCACGCGACATGCGTGATTCCCCTTGTAAATTCCCGGACTGCCCTGAAATTTGTGATGCCCCTCGATATAGCAGTCGAGAGGATCTCCCGGATGCTGGTCGAGTAAGATCACGTCGCCTGGTGAAAAATTCATCACGTCTTTCACCGTGACAGTGGCGGTGCCCAGTCGTACCGCAATCGGAAGGGGACAGTCGTGCAGCCGCTCCCGGAATCGCTGACTCCACTCGCCGTTTTGATCGACCTGATCGGAGACGAGACCGGAATAGAGTTTCTCTTTGATCGGCTCGAGCATGCTGTAGGGATACACAAGGTACAGCTCCCTGGCCGTTTCTCCCAAGATAACCTGTATCGTGACGACGACGACGATTTCGGATGCGGTCACCACCATCGCAAACTGAGGGTTGCTCTCAGACCGCACATACTCCACCTTGATCGGCACGACGGCATGCCACGCCTTTTCCAGATCGACAAGCGATTGCAGCAACAGCTTTTTAATGATCCGCAGTTGGACGGGCGTGAAGTCTCGCCCCTCA
>JACRQB010000008.1 GCA_016222925.1 Nitrospirota bacterium
GAGAGGCCAAAATGATGACCGGTGATCTGAAGAGTCATCCCCCGTTCCGCTTCCGTCGGCGTGATGGTCTCGATCCGTGGCATCGCGAGATTCACAAATCCGGCGAGCAATTTCTTCTTTCCGATCAGCACCTCGACAAACCCGCTGGTCGCCTTGAGGGGAACCTTAACTTCGATCACCTCCCGATCCCATCGTTGGACCAACGCCGATACCCCATTCACAGTGACCCTATTGAATTGGGTCGACTTGAACGTGCCAAATCCTTTTCCGCTTAGCACCAACGTCGCACCAGGCGTCACAGACCGAGTGGACAGCTCAATGCCCGTCTTCCCGGCATGCGAGAGAGAGATCGTTCCCCCAACAGGGATGACACACGAGAGAAAGAGTACCGTGATGACAATTCTATTCATGGATAGTCTATCGGGGAGGAAGAAGATAAGCTGGGGACCACATCGAAGACATACCCGACTTTAACAAGCGATTTTTTTCAGAGTCAAGTGCGTAAGGCGGGAAGCTGGTTAGTGGGATCTGTCGTCGTGGAGACCGCATCGACGGCCTGGCCTCGCTGGTCTTTGACATAGACGCTGCCTTTCAAGGCCTTGGCTCGTTTCTTCAGCTCTGAGGCAATTTTGCTTACGTCGCCGGGATGGGCAATGTGGGACTGCTCATTGGTGACGACGGCAATTGAAAGACTCATGATCGGAAACTGTTCTGTATTCCCCCGACGATCCACAGAATCGATGTAGCCCTTGAGGCGATCTTCACGGTCGTAGAAATCCGGAATCACGAGATCAAATCGTTTGATGACGGTCTGGCAAATCGCATCGATGGTCTGCGGCCGGCTCATGAAGACAAAATCGTCTCCCCCGACATGGCCGACAAACCCTTCCGGAGAGGCGGGTGAGAGGATTCGCATCGAGCGAACGGGTCAGACGACTGAGACAGAGGCGTATGCGATGCACGACGTCTTCCACACGATAGGGGATCGTGATGAAATCGTCCACTCCCAATGAACTCCAGTCAATATCGTTGAGTCGGCAGCCCCGGACGAAGACAATGAGAGGCAGGCGACCCAGGAAAGCATCGAGCTTGAGATTTCTTGTGAGTGTTTCCACTGAATGCCCCCCAGTTCCTTCAGCAGCCAGGATGAGACAGGGGGGATCGTGGACAAGTTCATGCAGCGCGAGATCGGGTAGATTGCCTTCCACGACCTGGAAACCGGCCTTCTCCAATGCGGCGGTCATAGTTAGGGCAGGAGTGAGCTCGTGGTGGAGAAGCAGAATTCTCCGGCCTGTCGTGGAGCAGCTCATAGATAGTCGTCAATGGTCGCGAATTCGTTCGCTGCCTTATCGATGCATTCCGCCAGCCGCGGCTCATCGAGTCCGACCATATCCCAGGCGGCCCTCGATAAAGGTGGAATCAGATCATCTCCCGGGTTTCCACAGGCCAGCCCTTTGACCAGGATATCGGCCACATGGACGATAGCCGTGTACAGCATGGCTTCCTTAGCGAGGGTCGGATCATGATGGAAGAGGATCGGCTCGCGAAGCGAGACCGGCAAATGCCAAGCGTTCGCCAGACAGCCCCCGATATCCGCATGAGAGAGGCCCGTGAGCTCCTGCTCCACTTCGAAAAGCGAACGGTCAGCTCTGGTTTTCAGAGCACCTTTGATGCTATCTCCCACATCAGGCCATTTAACGTAGAGCACGACTTTCCCGATGTCATGGAGCAGGCCTGAGACGAAAAGTTCTTCAGGATTCTTGATCTCCAGCCTGGTTGCCAGGAGATTGGCGGTAATGGCGACGCCCAGAGAATGTCGCCACAACTGATCCATGCCGGCCTCTTTCATGATGCTGAGAGCCGAGGCACAGAGAGTAAGCCCCTTGACGACATTAAAGCCCAGCACGATCACGGCGTGGGTGACCGAGCCGATGCGGGAGGGAAACCCGTAAAACGGTGAGTTGGCGAGTCTGAGGACTTTGGCCGCGAGCACCTGATCCTTTTCGATGATGGAGCCGATCTCCTCCGTCGAGACAGTTGGACGACCAATCATGGCAGCAAGCCGCTGCACGACATGGGGAAGTGTGGGAAGGTCCCCGAGCTTCTCAATCCTATTGCGCAGGTCTGTCGGATTGAAGGTGATCATGTTGCCTGAGATGGCTTGGTCACGGAAGCAATGCCATGGGTGGCACGCAAATGCGTGCGGAGGGTCCGGAGGATCAGTTGCTGAATGGGATCTTGAACGACCTGCCGAAACCGGTGATCAAGTTCGGCTTCCAATTCCGCCAGGGTTTTTCCGCCTGAATCCAGGGCATCCCCCTCCACATAGACCGACGTCAACTCCATCTGTCGGAGCCGTTCGATCATAGCGCCATCCAAGATCGTTCCAGCCGCCACAATGGGGAGTCCGTTGGCATTCACCACCGGTTTTGCCAAAACCATGTCCGGCAACAGCTCAGGGGATACCACTCGTCTCATGAATCTTGGCCTCCCAACACTCTGTTCACTCTTTAACCGGTTGTGCGTTGTCTGAACAGAACAACCAGGGCGGAAAGTCTTCCGGCTATCATCCTCTTATCGGATTCACGGCACCATTCCTAAAGGGTTTCCTCCATTAAAGCGATCGACTGCCAGACGAAGGAGCAACAGGATGACGTAGTTCTGCCGGAGATGTGCCTCGCGCCACACCACCCACATCACACTGTGGAAGACTTCATTTTTTCACAGGTTCGAGTATCGCGGGGACGGCCGCTCGAAGACCGTTGAAGCCGCGAGTGCAGTCCTACATGAAACTCTTATCGTGTTCTGAAGAAACGCCGGCAGGACTACTTGGCAAGTTCCACGATCAATTCAATTTCCACGGGAGCCTGGCGGGGAAGTTCAGCGGCACCGACGGCAACGCGCGCATGACGACCTGCGTCTCCGAACAAGGACACCAGCAGATCCGACGCACCATTGAGCACTTGAGGTTGATCCGTAAACCCAGGGGCCGACGCGATATGGCCCACCATCTTGACGATCCGTTTCACTCGATCGAGGGAACCGGCTTCCTGTCGAATGATACTTAATCCATTCAACACGGCCATTCGTGCGGCTTCCATCCCCTGATCGATAGACAGATTCTGCCCAAGCTTACCGGTCATGATAAGCTGCCCATCGCGCGAGGGTAACACACCGGAGAGAAACAGCAAGTCACCCGTCCTGACGACCGGCACATAGTTAGCAACGGGCTTTGGAGGAGCCGGCAATACAAGGCCCAGCTGTGTTAACTTCTGTTCATACGACATCGCTCGCCCGCCCCCTGCTCCTCACCCTTTGCTATTACCCTAGTCTAAGCGCATCCAAGAAACTCTCACCAACCGGCAATCGCTCGGCTTGAAGTGCTTCCACAATGGTCTGCCCCACATCTGCGGCGGTGGATCGACTTCCCAAATCGACGCCTTGGGCCAACTTGGGGCCGGTCACAAAGACCGGCACATACTCTCGAGTAGAGGTCCGTCCCGGCAATGAGAAATCTCGTCCATGATCACCCGTTACGATCACCATATCGCCGAGGCGCAACTTCTCGAACAAATCTGGAAGGCGGCGATCACATTCTTGCAGGGCGGTGGCCGACTGTCCAGCATCCTCCGACAGCAGATCCAGACTGGCACAGATGAGCCCCCGAGGCATCTTATTCAACATGCCGATCACTTCATCCACCGCCACCATCGCCGAGGCTATCGGGAGGGCCTTGGTAAATCCGCGCCCACTGAAGAGGTCATAGACCTTTCCGACCCCCATCGAGATCTGGCCGGAGCGGCTCAAGACATCCAACATCGTCACACCCGGCGGTTCGCTCACATAGTCCTTTCGCCCGGCTTGAGGCCGAAGCAAATCATGCCCGCCGATGACCGGCTGCCCGACGACACGAATGAGCATCCCCGCATCCTTCACCGCTTTCCGAATCTCGCGAGAATTCCACCGGGGCCATGAGTGATTCATGCATGGCGACAAAACACGTATTGCCTCCGTCCGTCCACAGAATAGGCGCTCCGGTCGCCATGTGTTCCATACTATGTCGGCGGAGCATCACCCCCATGGGCGAGAGACTTCGGCCGATCGACTTTCTGCCTAAGAGCTGTTCCACGATATCGACGATCTTGGTGGGAACGCCGGAACTGCAGACCTTCGCGGCTTCTTTCTGAATCACCCCGCTGACTTCCCAGTATCCGACGACGGAATCTTTACCTGGGGAGGCGAATCCCAGTCGGCCAAAAGATCCGTTCGGCTGGACCATGGTCCGTACGCCCTTGATCGGAGCAATCTGCCCTAGACCCAACATCTCCAAATTAGGCACACTCAGGCCATCGACCGTCTCAGCCAGATGCATGAGGGTGTTTGCATCAGCATCGCCATAGTCAACCGCATCGGGTAACGCCCCGATTCCCAACCCATCAATGACGAGAAGAATGACTCGTTTGATCATCGATGCACTATACTCAATTCATCGCATGGCTGACATAGGGACGTATGGGACCAACAGGTGGATCCAGAAGGACCTAGACGGGAAATAACTTAGTGTTATGCCTTACAATCCTCGGATTGATACTGTCACAGAGAGGCTTTCTTTTGATCCTGGCGACCTCGTGCTCCCAGGATATCTTTGCCGACACACCACTACCGGACCATCCCCCGATAGCAGAAGAATCCACCGCCTATCTTTCATGGTGCTATGCTTGTTTGTGGATTGCCGTCCGCCACTCGTCGAGGATTTTGAGACTGGCACTAGTTCCAATTCTATCGGCTCCGGCCTCTAGCATCGCCAGCGTGGTCTTCCAATCCCGAATGCCACCAGACGCCTTCACCTTCACCCGTCCTGCGACAGTCTCCTTCAGGAGTCGGACATCCTCGACCGTAGCGCCGGCGGCCCCAAATCCGGTCGAGGTCTTCACATAATCCGCTCCGGCTTCGATGACTAAATGGCACGCCGTCCGTTTCTCCTGCTGCGTCAAATAACACGTTTCAAGGATCACTTTGTGCTCGGCGTGCGGGGTCGCCTTCACGACTTCAACAATATCGTTCCGCACATAGTCATGGTCGCCCGATTTCAGTCGGCTGACATTCAGGACCATGTCCAAAACCTGCGCGCCGTGAGCCACTGCGTCAACCGCTTCAGCCACTTTAGTCTGTGTGCGATGCCCCCCTAATGGAAAGCCGATGGGGATGCCGACGCGAATGCTGGTGCCGGCCACCGCCGCCACCACCTCATCAATGTAGCAGGGTGGAACAAAAATCACCGTGAACCCGTTCGCGTTCGCCTCTTCGCACAACCGAAGCACCTCGACTTTCGTCGCGTCGGGCCTCAATACCGTATGGTCGATCAGTGTAGAGAGATTCCATCCTGACATCGCTTACGAAACTCCTTCTTCGTGGTGTATCTGTCTGTCATCGGGGGACATCAAGGTCTGCGAACGATTGCCTCGTCGGAAAGGGCGCTTCTGGTACTTTTCTACCGCTCTGTTATGTTCCACGAGTGTCGTGGAAAACTGATGCGTTCCGTCATTCTTCGAGACGAAATAGAGATACGCGGAAGGCACGGGATACAGGGCGGCACGGATCGACTGTGCCCCAGGATTGGCAATCGGCCCGGGCGGCAAACCGGCCCACCGATACGTATTATACGGACTGGTGTGGGACAAATCTTTTCTGTGAAGGTTTCCATCAAAATTCGGCAAGCCGTAGATAACGGTTGGATCGCTCTGCAGCGGAATGCGTTTCTTCAGCCGGTTATGAAACACGGACGAGATGTGTGGGCGTTCTTCTCCCGCACCGGTTTCTTTTTCGATCACTGACGCCAAGGTCAATACTTCATGGACCGTCAAGTGAATGTCTTTGGCCCGCGCCTGCCATTCTTGGGTCATCACCTGGCCAAACTGGTCGACCATGACTCGCATGACCTCTTTGGCGGTTGTCGGACGAGCAAATCGATACGTATCGGGATAGAGATACCCTTCTACCGTTTCAGCTGAGATCCCAAGGGTCTTCAGAAAGGACCTGTCAGTGGCCAATCTGGCGAACTCCGCACGATCCGTAATTCGGTGCTCAGCCAGCACATCGGCGATTTGAGTGAATGTATAGCCCTCGGGAATCGTGACGGGATGAAGAACCACCCGGCCAAGTACCAGCCTCGAAAGGATGTCCGCCGGAGCCATGGCCGCATTGAGCTCATATTCTCCGGGATGAATTTTTCGGTCGGCTTCCTGGGCCTTCCCCAGCAGCAGAAAGGCGGAACGGCTCCTGATCAGCTGCTCCCGCTCAAGCAACGCCGCAGCTTGTTGAAACGTTGCGCCTTCGGGAATGACCACAACTTTCTGAGGAGCGCGATCCGAATCGGACGCGACCGGCGCCTCAGCCCATCGAATCATCTGATACCCGGCCAATCCGGCGAGTACGACGATCACGAGGACCACGATAAGGATGAGACGAAGCGTCATAGGCTGAACTGTCTTGGAGAGACTCCCCCCACTCTTCTATTATCTCCTCTGAAGAGGTATGACCGTCGTGAGTCCTCGCTGGAGTTTGAGACTCAAGGTAACTCTGTAGCAAAATCGCGGCGGCCACACGATCGATCACTCCTTTGCGCTTCCTGCGACTGACATCGGCGGCAATCAAGAGGTCCTCCGCTGACCTCGTCGTCATCCGTTCGTCCCAAGTCACGATCGAAACCGAAAGGGCCTCTCCTAAATGGGCGATGAACTCGTGAACCGCTTGCACCGCCGGCCCTTCTTCACCATTGAGCCGCAACGGCAGCCCAATCAAGACTTCCTTGACCTCATGTTCCTGCACCAACTGTTCGATGTGAGCGATATCGCGCACGAGCGTCCGACGCTCAATCGTCTCCAACGGCTGCGCCGTCCAGCCTAATTCGTCGCTGAGCGCGACGCCGATTCGTTTGGTACCGTAATCGAGCGCAAGAATTCGACTAGGCATGATTCTACCGCTGGAGAGTGGTTTCAACCAGGCTAAAAACCTTTTCCAACGCGGCGTCGAGCTTGGCCGGATCCTTCCCTCCGGCCTGGGCCATTTCTGGCCGTCCACCTCCGGTTCCACCCACCTCAGTTGCCATAGCTTTGATGAGATCACCGGCTTTGATCGTCCCGATCAAGTCTTTCGTCACCACAACCAACAGCGAAACCTTGTCGTCCCCGGTCGCCGCGCCGAGCGCAATGACGCCGCTTTTCAGCTTGTCCCGGAGCTGATCCGCCAGCGCTCGCATACCATTCCCATCCAGGCCATCCGTCCGCTGCACATGCACCGCCACCCCGGCGACCGTCCTGGCAGCCGAGGCGACCGCGGCGCCGCTGGCCATTTTCAATTTCAACTCGTCCAGTTCCCGCTCCTTGTCCTTCAGCTGTGTCATCAGCTTGCGAGTCTTGGCGACCAGCTCGGACTGCCCCGCCTTCAACAGATCCGATAGCTCGCGAACATCGGCTTCAAGTTTCTTCATGAGGACATACGCGCCGCTGCCCGTCTGCGCTTCGATCCGGCGCACACCGGCCGCCACACCCCCTTCTGAGACGATGCGAAAGAGTCCGATGTCACCCGTCTGTCGGCAATGAGTGCCGCCGCACAGTTCTTTGCTGAACGACTCCACTGTCACCACACGTACCTGTTCACCGTATTTGTCGCCGAAGAACGCCAGGGCGCCGTTCGCCACGGCCTCCTGAATACTCATCACCTGAGTGCGTACAGTCTCGTTCTTGCGAATTTCTTCATTCACCGTCGATTCAATATCGTCGATGTCGCGGGACGACAGCGGTCGAAAATGGGCAAAGTCGAACCGAAGACGGTTGGGTCCGACCAGCGAGCCATACTGCTTCACATGCGGCCCCAGTAAATCACGCAGAGCCGCATGGACGAGATGCGTCGCCGTATGATTGCGCGCGGCATCCAGACGCGTGGACGCATGCACCGTCATATGCAGGCGCTCACCTTCTCGGATGCACCCCTTGCGAACCGTTCCCTTGTGCAAGATGACCGTCGGCGCCGGCCTCGTCGTCTCTTTGATATCGACCACCCCTTCAGGACCCGTTAAGGTTCCCTGATCTCCGACCTGCCCACCGCCTTCGGCATAGAAGGGCGTGAGATCCAGCGCCAGCTCGACCGTCTCCCCCTCGACGGCTTCCTTCACCAGTTGCTCGCCTCTCAGAATCGCTCGCAAGACGCCGTCGTTTTCCAGATGTTCATAGCCGACGAACGTCGTCGCCCCGATCCGCTTGGCCAGCTCCGCGACGGCCGGTCTGGCCGTTTCCTGTTCGAATCCGCCGGTCTTGCGCGCGCGAGTTCGCTGCTCTTCGATCGCCGCATTGAAACCAGGTTCATCGACCGTCATGCCCTGTTCCCGGCAGGCCTCGGTGATCAAGTCCATGGGGAAACCGTAGGTGTCATAGAGTTTGAAGACGTCGCTCCCCGACAAGACCGTTTGTCTCGCCGCCTTCGC
>JACRQB010000009.1 GCA_016222925.1 Nitrospirota bacterium
CAACGGATCGTGCTCGCTGCCCTCATTGACTCATTGCGAAAGGCGAAGTAATGGCTAAGACCCCTGTGGATTTGATGATTTTCGATTTGGACGGTACACTGATCGAGTCGAAGTGGGATATTGCGCAATCCGTCAACTTGACCCTTGCTGAGCTGGGATTACCCGAACGCCCCGTCGAAGAAATTTTCGGTTTTGTCGGTGATGGCGTCAAACGGTTGCTGCGCCTTGCAGTCGGGGAGGGAAATCAGATCAGATTCGAAGAAGCGCTCAAAGTCTTTCGAGGCCATTATCTCGAACATTGTCTGGACCGGACCAGCTTCTACCCAGGTATTGAGCCGATGCTGCAACATTTTTCCCACAAAGACAAAGTGATTGCGACCAACAAGTCGATCGAATACACCCGTGTGATCCTGAATGGGTTGGGTCCACAGCATTTCCTGTACATGGTCGGTGGGGACAACGGGTTTGGGCTCAAACCGGAACCAGGGATGTTATTGCACATGATGGAAAAAGTAGGTGCGCCGAAAGAGCGGACGATCCTCGTCGGAGACAGTACGAATGATATCAATGGAGGACATAACGCCGGTATTCGCGTCTGTGCCGTCGGGTATGGGATGGGCAATCGGGAGAAGATGGCAGCCTGTCAGCCTGATTGGTTTATCGAAAAGCCGGAACAACTGATGGAGATTTTTATATGAAACATAGGTCAAGGTTCAGGCCGAGGCTGAGAAAAGATTTCGTTTCTAGACAAGGCAGGCTCCTGGTGTTTGCTCTGAGCCTCACGCTGATCCTTAACCTCCACCTTGGCGTACTCTTTGCCGCCACGCCGAGTCTCGCTGAACGGGTGATCGAACACCGGCTGGCAAATGGGCTGACCGTTCTCATGGTCGAACGACATCAGACGCCGGTCGTCTCCATCAACATCACCTTCGCAGTGGGCGGGATCGATGAGCAGGTCGGCCAAACCGGACTCGCGCATCTCTATGAGCATATGGCCTTTAAAGGCACGCGTGTCGTCGGCACGACAAGCTATGAGAACGAAAAACCGATTTTGGACGAACTCGCGCTCGTCGGGACCGAGCTCGACCAACGTCAGCGTGATCTGGCCACTACAGGGAGTGGTGCGACGGCGGAAGAGCGTGCCGCGATTGCATCGCTCCAGAATCGCCTCGTTGAGCTACAGACGCAGGCCTCGCGCTACGTGGTCGGGAATGAAATGGCGTTGTTGTATCAGCGGCACGGCGGTGTCGGACTGAATGCATCGACGGGCAAGGATGTGACGCGGTATATGATTAGTCTGCCGTCCAATCGGTTGCCCTTATGGGCGGCGATTGAATCAGACCGAATGGCCAACCCTGTGTTGCGCGAGTTCTATAAGGAACGCGGTGTCGTGATGGAAGAACGGCGTCTGCGGAACGAAAGCCTTCTTCAAGGCCCACTATGGTCCCAATCGTGCCACGATAGCGTTGGTCGGTGATATCAATCCACAAGAAACCATTGCGTTGATCGAGCAGACGTTCGGGAAAATTCCTGCCGCACCGCCGGCGCCGCCTTTGGTGACGATCGAACCGGAGCAGCGAGGCGAGCGGCGAGTCGACGTAGAGTTCGATGCCGAGCCGGCTATCGTGATTGGGTACCACAAGCCAACCTTGAGGGATTCAGATGACGATGTGTTTGACGTGATCGACGCGGTACTGAGCGATGGACTGACGTCTCGCTTGCATCACAAGCTGGTACGGGAGAAGCGGCTGGCCGTCTCGGTCGGGTCGGATGCCAGTCATCCGGGGGTGCGGGCGCCGAATCTCTTCGTCGTCACAGCGACGCCCTTAGCCCCTCATACGGCAGCGGAAGTTGAAACCGCGATCTATGAGGAGTTGGAACGACTGAAGCGGGAGCCGGTTTCCTCTCAGGAACTGGAAAAGGTGCTCAACAATTTAGATGCTGATCTGGTGCGAGGTCTACGATCGAATAGCGGTCTAGCTGCTCAACTATCCTTATATCAGGCGGTGGCAGGCGGCTGGCGCTACATCGTGACGTCACGTGACAAGGTTGCCAAGGTCACGGCGGCTGATATCCAGCGAGTGGCGACGCAGTACTTTACGAAATCAAACCGTACCGTAGCGGTTTTGGTAAAGAAACATACCGAGAAGACCGTTGCCGCAGTACCAGCCGGTGAGGTGAGACCATGAAGCAGGTGAGAGGTAAGGGGTTAGGAGTGAGGGGAAGTGGAATCGCTGGCTTGGTTGGCATGGCCATGCTGCTAGCGTCAGTCACCACGGTGTATGCAGGGGAACTCTCACTCGGTGATCCCCGAACCATGACGTTTAAGCCGGTTGAATTTTCACCACCGGAACCCGAGCGGGTCGTGCTGGACAACGGCATGGTCCTCTATCTGCTGGAAGACCATGAATTACCGTTGGTGTCGATCACGGCGACGATGCGAACAGGGAGTTGGCTTGATCCAACCGATAAGATCGGACTTGCCGGCATGACCGGGGCAGTGATGCGGACCGGTGGCGGCGGCGGTCTTTCCGCAGAGCAGGTTGATGCCGAACTGGAGCAATTTGCGGCTGATGTGAGTATCGGGATCGGGCGGCAATCAGGGTCGGCGTCTCTCGATGTCCTGAGCAAAGATGTGAAACGGGGGTTGGAGATCTTCGCCGGTCTCATTCGGACCCCGGCGTTCGATCCCGCCCGTGTCGAATTAGTCAAGCTGCAGGCTATCGAGGGGATCCGCCGCCGTCAGGATAATCCCGGCTCCATCGTCGGCCGTGAATTTGCCAAGATGCTCTATGGGGCCGCTCATCCGAGCGCCCGAGAGAGCTCGCTGGATTCGGTCACACGCATCACGAGGGACGATCTCGTCACCTTCCATCACAACACGATTCACCCGAACGGGATGATTCTCGGTGTGACCGGCGATTTTAAGAGAGATGAGATGGTGGCCTCTCTGCGCACAGCATTCGGAAATTGGGAAAAAGGAACGGTGCCGGAGTTGAGGATCGTCGATGTCCCGGAGGCGGAGCTGTCCAGGCCGGTTGTCCGGTTCGTCGGGAAAGAAACATCGCAGACTCATCTCCGGGTGGGACATCTTTCGATCAAGGAGAATGATTCCGACTACGTGGCGTTGGCCATTGCGAACGATATTTTGGGCGGGAGTTCATTTCGTAGCCGCCTCTTCAACGATGTGCGAACGAAACGGGGGCTGGCCTATTCCGTCGGCAGCCGTCTCAATACGGGGATGCATGATCAAGGTGTCTGGCTGATGCGGGCGGAAACCAAGTTGACCTCCACACAGGAAGTGATCGAGCGGTTTGTGGCGAATATCGAACGCATCCGCGCCGAGCCGGTGACCGACGCGGAGCTTGCGGAGGCCAAGGAAGCGTATGTGAATTCGTTCGTATTTTCCTTTGCCAGCCCTTCGGCGATCGTCAGCCGGTTGGTGGAATTAGAGTACGATGGATTGCCGAAGGACTTTCTGCAACAACTGCGCACCAAGGTCGTGCAGGGCACCCTTGCTTAGGAAGCTGGGAATTGGCGAAGGTGATTTTGGGCTGTATGCTCCGGAAAGTTCTGTTGAATGGTGGGGAGTCAGAAAGCCGATTTTGGAAAAGTTGAAACGCATCTATGGAGACAAGTGGGTTTTGATTCTTTTGAACAATCACCCGGAATCTGGCTATTTCTACACACCAGAAGATGTGCGCAACTCAATGCCCTGGTCTTCTGATGTTACGGGGGAAAACCTGAAGATAACGCAATCCACACTGGGACACCATAAGCCATTTTACAATGCTGATGCTTTCTGGGCTCTACTTGAAGAAGCTGGTGGTACTTGGAAATGATGTATGTGCTGACGCACTCCTGCCTTTTACACTGCGATCTCGAACTGGATTCGCTCATAGGGAACGGTTGGAGTGACGGAGTCCCTCAGATGCGCACCCGGTTCCAGTTGCACCAGACCGAGGTCTGCGAGGAGTTTCAGATCGGCATGTACGTTCTTGAAATCCCTGCGGATCAGCTTGGCCAGCGCGGCAATAGAGCGAGGCCGACGAGTGCGGATGCAATGTAAAAGGGCCAGTCGAGACGGCGTCAGTACTTGTCGCATCGCTTCTACGCTGACGAAGTAGACTCCTGTTCGTTTGGGCAGGGTCTTGCCGGATTGGACTGCCTTCAGAGTGGCACCAAACTCTCGCAGGCCTTCCTCTAATGAGCGCACTCCCACCTTCAGTCGTTTGACTTTCATCGTTCCAACTCCTTCTTGACTGCCGCGACATCGCGGCGAAAATCTTCGATCAAGCGATTCATAGTCGTAAAGACGTACGGTGTTGTGGCTCTATGAAAGTGTCGATGATCGCCCTTGTGTTCGTGGTTGTCGTAGCCGACCAATCGCTGCCGCTTTCGTATGTAAACCAAGGAGTACTTGAATCCATACGGCGTGGTTGGTGCTTTTGGAACGTCGTAGACCTTCATTTCCACCAAACCTCCCTGTTCATCCACGTACTTTGTGTGGAGGACCAGCTTTGCCTTTGGCATATGGCAGTAGATACCATATAGAAATGGAGTGTCAAGGAGTATGGCCAGGGAAACTTATGCGGTTGCTAGGCCCATCCTTGATTGACACCAGTACGACACGGTACTGTGAGCTGTTAGAATTGAAGGGTCAGGTTGATTCACTGAAGGGCCTAAGCCATGGTAATCTTTAGTGGGTTTCTCGATGGGGCTAGTGGCAAGGACTTGGAAACCAGGAATCCAGTAGCTGAAAGCGGATCACATGCCTCTTGAAGACGATTTCTGTGACATTCTAAAAAAAGCACGCACCGGGCAGGGGCTCTCGGTCGGCGCTGTAGCCCGAATGACGGGGTTGCCGGGCGGCGATATTACAGCGCTGGAACGTGGTGATCAGCCGCGAGACCGTGCGGAAGTGCGCGCACTGGCCAAGGCGTTGGGCTTGCGGGCTGAGCCGCTGGAGCAAATCGCCATTGATAAGTGGGAGCCGGTGGCGCAACGGACACCGCCCTGGGTAGAGATGGTGCAGGGCTCCATCAGTGGGTATGGCGTGCAAGGGTATATCGTGCATGATGAAGGTGAAGCGTTGTTGGTGGATACGGCCTATAACGCTCATGCGATGCTCGATGTGCTTCGACGACGCAGCTTGCGCCTGGTGGGTATTTGTCTGACGCATGGCCATGTGGACCATGCGGATGGAATCGAGCAGATTCTCAGCCGTCATGAAGTCCCGGTCTATCTTGGACCGGAGGATGTGGGCCTGTTGAGCTGGCGGCCACGGACGGAGCTGCTGGTGGCGCCGGCAGATGGATTGTCGATCAGTGTCGGACGCCGTACGGTGTATTGTGTGACAACACCGGGCCATACCGCGGGCGGCATCTGTTATCGGCTGGATGACGCACAACTTCCGGTCTGTTTCGTCGGTGATACCCTCTTCGCCGGATCGATCGGTCGGTCCAATCCCAAGGAGCTGTATTCGGCGCATCTCAATTCG
>JACRQB010000098.1 GCA_016222925.1 Nitrospirota bacterium
ATATCTCGGCATGCCGACCAACAGACAGTACGTTGTCTGAAAGAAGATGCGGCAAGTAGTTCATCTCTCGATGAAGAAGAGGCGTTTGCCATCAGTTGTTTGATGTGGGTCATCGTGCCACATTGATTCCTTGGAGCTGATGGTTATCAAAAGAGCTGAAGGAGGTGGCGTGAGCCGGAAGAAGTCGGCGGTTTCAAGGGTGGTGGCTCGCTCTTGTGCAGCCAACGTGCAAAGGGCTGTGGGCGCTGTTTCAGTAGCGGAGTCAGGGTATTCAAGGGACGCGCTATCGATTATCGGTACCACTAGGCACGGTCGTCGAGTCGGTCTGATCGAAGAGTGAGGCGCGAGGTAATTGGCTTAAGCGAGTGAAGGATTGCCGAACATGATCCTGGCCAGATGACGGCCCCCGTGGTTCCACACAAGAGTGGGCCGTTTTTTTATGCGTTCTTGCTGCGAGAGAGCTTCTTTCAAGTCCCGGACAATCCAAATAGATAGGTATCAAAAAGGCTACACCAATACTTTATGCCTAAATTTTGATCGAGGAAGATCACGCGAGAAGTGAAAACAAAACGAGAGCGGAGGCGGGTCCCGAGAGCTCGTTCTCATTTGTGTGGAGGTCTTGGAGGGGTTTTAGGCTTCCCGCTCACTACCAGCGCGGCCTGCTCACCGCCCCAGCACCCGACCTCGCTCCTCTGGCGTGCTCCTCTCACCGAGACCTCCGCTCACGATTAAGATATGCGGGAAATACCCGGCGTCAAGCAGAGGGTCACCATTGTAGCGGATCGCCTCACTTTCCATTGCTGGCCCCATTTCTTCCCGACAGAGAATAGTCCTGCTCGTCCTTTTCCCGCAGTTTGCCGGAGAAGCACAGCAATGCTTCATGAACATCAGACGCACACTGCATCACTATCTTTATCTTGATTGGCTCGTCTCTCGACTCCATTCTTTTCCAACTAGAGGATTACTCCGAAGCCTCTTGCAATCGCTCACGGATGGCGTTTGTGAATGGTGATGTGATTCGCGTCCGGGTCCTCGATGACCGCCATCCGGCAGACCGGCGTGTCAAATACCTCCACGACGAAAGTCACGGCTCGCTCCTTCATCTTGTGAACAAACGCATCGAGGTCCGACACCTCGAACGCCACTACCGCTCCCTTCGCACCGGGCATGTGTCCCATGTCCGTCGTCGTGATCGCGAAAGTCGAATCTCCGACATCGTATTCTACCCAGACATCCCGATAGTTGTAGTTCACGTGCAAACCTAACACATGTTCGTAGAATGCCCGGGCCCGTTCCATATTCGAGACCGGATAGACGGTGAAGGCGATCGAGGTGATCATAGGATGATTCTTTCGTCGACTATGCGGGGCTTGCCGTCGCACCGCTGGCGAAGAGGAGCGAATCGCTTATCACGTCACGCGTGCGCCACATGTGTTCTGGCAGCATGTTCGAGCACCTGCTGGATGTGAACGTCCACCTGTCGGAGTACTGAGGGTGAGACGGCGTACCCGTCACTTTCATAGGTGAGAATGGGCATGCCTTGCCGGATGCTGAGCGGCTTGAGGATCGCTTCTGAAATCCGATAGGGGAGACAGTTGAACGGCCCGATGACGAGCATGCCGTCATATCCCTCACGCGCAGCTTCAAGTCCCTTGCCCACCGTGGGGAGAAGTTCCCCATAGATTGCGGGAGAGACATGCTCGGCCCCCTTCTCAAAGATGGACGAGACGGCATTGGGACCTGCCACCAGTAGGCCGGTCTTGCTAAAGAGTGCGCGGTAACGCGTTTCCTCACGTGTCAAGGTCTGGTAGCTCATCCACTGTTGAATATACTCTTTCCCTTCAGGCTGAAACATCCTTGTACAGGCTTTGGCCAGGGCTAGGCCTCCCGGTTTCATGCCCCAGGTGCCCGCCGTTTCCGCCATGGGGTGATACGCGACATAGAGAAACAGCTCGCTCAAGTCAACTGGCTTGAGGATGATCCCTCGCTCGGCATAGAGATCCCGCACGCCGTCCATGAAAAACGAACTAAAGCGGGTGAAGAAGTCGCCGGCCACGACAACACGCGGGCAGGTGCGTGGATCTTTTGTGCGAGGGAGGTGCGCCAGACGTTCGATGAATGCCGGCAGTGTGGCTTGAAACTCGTCGAGTGATCGGGCTCCCTGAACGAACCGTTCCCACTCGGTCTGTAGGCGATCGAGCGTGCTTTTCTCTCCGACGACGCGGAGCACATGGTCGATCTCCACGAGAATGTCGGCAAGGATAATGGCCGGCGACATATGTTGCGCCAGCACATCTTTATCGAAGCCCAGAAAGTCGTTCTCCGGCTGCGGGTTGAAGAGGAACAGATCGGTCAGCCGTTGCTCGGCGAGGAATCGTTCAAAATATCCCATATAGATGACCTGGCCGGGGTGGAGCCCGAGCCAGCCGGCTCCCATGGCGAATGCTCTCGTGTGGTAGGGAGAGAAGTTCGGAAAGTAGACCTTCACTCGTGGGTCGGTGAGCAGTACCGATTCGCCGTTCGATCGAATGATGCGGCCGCCTAGGACGACCCGGCAAGGGGCAAAGGGACGGGCAGCCACGGTTTGCACTTCCCGGTAATTGTGGATGATGTCGAGGAAGGCTTCCAGCCTCGTTTGAACGCCGGCATCGGCGGTGTGCGCGTCGATCTCGAGGACCAGGTAGGGTTTCGAACCCAACTCCGAGGCGAGCATGGAGTGGGTGAAGGCGTCGATGGTACAGCTGAAATTGCTCACGCTCAACAGAAACAAGTTGGGATATCGTTTTGCGATGCCGACGGCATTCAAGATCTGGTTGGCAAAGTGCCAGGAGGTCGGTCCTTCTTTGCCCGGCATGAGACAGTCGGCCGGAATAACGGCCACTCCCATGCTGGAGAGTTTCTTGCCGACCGATTGCGACGCCTCCGGGGTAAAGGCGTTGTAGCTGTGGCCGGCGAGTAGAATGGCTGGCTTGCCGGCGGCGATGGCCGCATCGAGGGCCCGTTTCCCGAGTTCACGGAGTGTGCGTTCGGCGTCCGTCTGAGCCTGTATGGCAGCCTCCCACGCATTGACGGCCACCTCGCGCCCGACTCCCAACTCCGCCACGGCCATGTCGACTAGGGCAGAGCAGGTCTCGTAGCCGTCGATGAACTCCAGCACGGGTGAGAGTAAGCGGCGATCGGGAAAGGCCTTGGCCAGAAAATAGGGTCCGGCCTGTGTGATCGGACAGAGGTAGGAATCTTTGCACTGGTTTGGGTGGGGCATGCGTACGACGTGCGGGATGAAGATCAGACCTACGCCCTTCTTGACCAGGTCCAAGACGGCGCCGTGCGCAATCTGCGCGGGGAAACAAAATCCAGAATGTGAACTCAGATCGCCCCGGGGGTCGACATCCGAGAGCACGACTTCCATGCCGATACGGGAAAAGAACGTAGAGTACAGCGGAAACAATGAGTGCGTCGTCAAGGCCCTGGGAATGCCGATGCGCGTGCCGCTCACCATCGGGGCCGCGGTTGAACGACCCAGAGATTCGCGGACAAACGCCTTCGCGCTTTCGTAGGCTGGTCCCACGCCCCAAGAGGTGCGCTCGACACGTTCGTGCTTGGGGGTGGCGGATGGTGGGGCGGGGGTGACCTGAAAGAGCACCTCGGCCCGCTTCTCGACTAGGTCCTGCGCCGCCGCGGTCCGGGCCTTGCGCTTCCAGACATTCTCATAGAGGCTGCAACGGCCTCCGAACGGAAACCGGCGTCCGGCAACCTCGAACCGGTCGATGCTGCAGTACATCTTGCAGGCGCCGCAGGTGAACCGGCCGACTCGCTTCATCTCCGGGGCGCCGAGCGTGAGCAGATCGATCGTGTGGCTCGGCATTGCCTCGGACCGCTTCAGAGCCAGGAGCCCAACCCCCAGCGCGCCGAGCAATTCCGGGTTGGGCGGGATCACGACCTGCCGACCGACGCTGTGGGCGAACGCGTACCCGACGGCTCGGTTCAGCGCGACGCCTCCTTGCAGGAAGATTTTCTTTCCCATGTAGCGCGGGCCCTGTTGCTGAGCGAGACGAATGTCGGAATTGATGAAGGCTGCGCAGGTCGCCTTGAAGTGCACCGGTGACGGAGCGGTCAGTGCCAGGTCGCCGATGTCTGAGACCGTGATGCCGAGATCACTGTGGGCGCTCTCTTCAAGAAAGGAGCCGGTACCTGCCGAACAGGCGTTGTTCATCGCGTAGTCGATGGGCACGCCATTGCGCAAATAGATATATTTGGAGTCCTGTCCGCCGATCTCAAAAATCGTGTCCACATCCGGATCGTAATGTGTTGCGCCCGCCGCATGAGCCGAGATCTCGTTATAGACATGTTCGGTGCCCAGGTAGGCGCCGGCGAGTTCACGCGCCGATCCGGTTGTGCCGCTCAAGCCGATCGGGCGATTGCCTACTTGGTTGATCAGTGCCTGAAGACACTCACGGGTTGCCGAGACTGGATTCCCTTTAGTCCGTCCGTAATGCGACGCCACCACAGCCTGCGTCGTGGGATCGATCAAAATAGCCTTGGTCGTTGTCGACCCCGCATCCACTCCCAGAATCAACGGTCCATTGGGAGGGATCTGTCGAGGCGGTTCGGCGATCACTTGCACCCGTTCGCCATAGAGATGGAGAGGTGGGAGACGGCCCAGGCCTGGCTGTGCGGCAATCTTCGGAGATGTCTCGCTGGGTGAGTCCTGCACAAGCAGGGCGGTTCCCCAGGCTTCGAACCAGGGGCTTTCAGGCAGCACCACGAACTCCGTTGCGGGCAGCTTGGCTCGCAACGCCTGCAGCATCGCGTCGTTGCGCGTGACACCGCCGATCAAGAGGACTCGCCTCAGCTCGCGCGTGCCCTTCTCCAGCAACGCAATCACTTTGTTGGACATGCTGTCGTGCAGCGTGTGGAGAATATCTTCGGGCGTGGCCTCGTTGCGGTTCAGCTTGTGTGTGATGTCCGACTTGCAATGCACTGAGCAGCGCGAGGCAAGAGGTACCACCTTGCCGCTGAAGGACCGTTGGATGGCATCCTCCATGCCGAGCCCCATCCGGCCGATCTGCTGCACGAAAAACTCGCCGCTGCCCGCCGCGCATTTGTTGTGGGACGCCACATTGGTGATCCTGCCGTCCATCAGGAGGTAGATGAGGAAGGATTCCCCTCCAAGCGACGCGACCGCGTCAAAGGTGCCGCCCACCTCGCGGAGTGCCCGCTGCACCGCGGCTACCTCGGAAATATGACCGAGTTGACCGGACACGCCGAAATACTCCGCATCGCTGAACTCATGTCGGCCAAGTACCTCGTTGAGGATTTCGAGTGGCCGGCCTTGATGGGCCAGTACGGTGGCGCTCCGAGCATCACCTCGAAGCGCGGCCACTTTTACCGTGAGGGCGCCGATGTTTACGCCGACGTACGACATGGAGCTCCTCTAGAAACCGGGTAAGTCGACAGACACTCGACAGAGTGTGCAAGATGCCCATCAGACCGGAGGAATCCGACTAAGAATCTCCCGCTCCGCGTCCAGCCAATCATCGAGCGCAGACCCATGCCGATAGCCTCGCTCGCTGTAGAGTTCATAGGCCCGCGTCGCGATCAGGACATGCAGATCGTCGCAGGAGGATACCGGCTGACGCGCACGTGCGGCAGTAGGAGCTGATGCTTTGACTGGTGTACTCACTGGCGCTCGGGACTTTGTCTTCTTGGTTTGGCGTGAAGGTTCGACGTTCATGGCTCTGTGACCCTCCTTCGAGCAATTGTTGATAGGGACAGACGGTAAACCGCGTGAAGAGATGTGTGGAAGAATTTGAGCAATGATCGTGCCTCTTTGTTGTTCAAATAGGCGAGCATGACTGTACTGTGGTATGGCGCGAAAATTAAGGGGGGAGCCAACAGATCCTGTAGCAATTCGGGGCAATCGAATTCTCAGCACTGCTGCCTTCCACCACAACCTTCTGCAAAACCGGTGGTCGTGGCCTCTGGTCTTGACCGGCAACTCAACCTGATTTCTAAGGATTTCCATATAAACAATCGAATCGACCAATGGCATTGGTTTTGCTGGTTAGTTTTGCTGGGAAGTGGTGGAGAGGGATAAAGGTTAGACAAGGAGGGAGGCGTTATGAGAGCGGCAGAACATTTTGTGAACGCGCATGACCCAAAGACATTGACTGTTCGACAGGTTATGGAAGTTGACGTCTATACAGCG
>JACRQB010000010.1 GCA_016222925.1 Nitrospirota bacterium
GCTCTGGATGTTCGGCATCGGCCAGAATTTGATCGATGGGTTTCGTTCGGAGAAGTTGGCTGCCCACGGTCCCTCCCAAGCTCAACGTACCGGAATTCGCTGTGATGGGGTCACGACGCTACGGCTCCATCTGAGATCAACGTATGGCAGAGACCAGGAACGAGTTGGCGGTGCTTGCTGGAACGGTCCGGAGAGATCATGCACGCGTCTGGCTGGCCGCACGGAACAGGGCTTCAAACAGCCGCCGATGGACCACATGCCGCTCGAACAAGAATTCAGGGTGCCATTGGATAGCGAGGAGAAATCGATGTGCGGGGGATTCGATCGCTTCGATGATCCCATCGGGTGCCATGGCACTTGCGCAGAGCGACGGAGCGACTGTCTTGACCGATTGGTGATGGGAACTATTCACCATGAAGGTTCTCTTTCCGACCACCTTGTTCAAGAGGCTCTTGGGTGTCACGGTCACCGGGTGAGCGACATGGATCGCTTTCGCTTTTTGGCGATGATCCAACGCACTGGGGACTTGTGCAGGAATGTCCTGATACAGACTCCCTCCACAGGCGACATTCACCGTCTGCATCCCTCCGCAGATTCCTAGGAGGGGAAGATCCCGCTTCTTGGCCTGAAGGACTAACTCCAGCTCAAAGCTGGCGCGGCGCTCGCTCACCAGATGAAACTTGTAGCGCTGCCGCTCTCCATAGAGACTCGGCGGAAGGTCTGGTCCACTGCCGGTGAGGAGCAACCCATCAACACGGTCAAGAAGCCGTCTCCGGGCAGAGGGTTCCGCTACGAGAGGAAGGATCAGAGGAATACCACCAAGTTCTTCAACAGCCCGAATGTAGCGAGCCCGCAAAAAATAGGTTGGCTCGTGCCCGCCCACATCCTTCCTGTCACCGGCATTAAAGTCTGGGGTCACGCCAATTACAGGCTTCATACTCAATGCGCAGGCTAGTTCGTCGGAGCAGGCGCGACAGAGGTTCCCTCGTTTTCGGCGCCAACACCGAGGAAACGTACTGGACGATCGCCGCTGAGATGCTCCGGCGTAATGAGGTAGGTCCCGTACATGCTGGGGACCCAGATACTTTTCGCCGTTGGCTCACTGAATCCCGAAAACACATAGGCGAGACCACCGACGATTCCACCTCCAACAGCAAATGCTGCTTTAAACGGGAAATACAAGATCGTGGCGGCAGCTGAAGCAGCTCCCATGCCGGCCCCGGAAGCCGTCCCTTGCTGTGAGTCAGCGGACGACGACTGACTCCAAGCCGGAGCGATAAACATCGAACAGTAGGTGATGATGACGACGAGAACCACGATTGGGAGTCTCACGTGAAACGCCTCCTTCCTTTTCAGATCCACAACGATGGGATATCCATACGATCATACACGAGTCCTGGCGTGCGTTATAACAAATTCGCTGCTGAATGCAACTCCCGAGGGGATCTCGACCTTAACAGGATGATAACACCGAACGATCAGAGTCCAGATCCAACTCTCCCACGATATAGGCGAGAACATAGTCCATGCGATTGCAGGCTTCCCCGCATGCAGTCTGAGATCCAGCTTACACCAACAAATAGCTTGTGCAAAGCAATCCGCCATGCGTTCTTGATAGTGCGGACGCTCGTGGGGATCGAGTGCCATCACACTCTTCGCCAATCGATCAGCAAGGCGCATCTTCTGTCGAAGAGCCGAGAGCTGGTCGCTGCCAATTTCAACAGAGACCTGGATACCCGCTTTCCAACTCCGTTTTTTTACGTTGAACACACAGGCCAGCACATCGGGGCACCCCTCGACTGGCTCAGGCCCGAAGAAGAGCGTGACTCGATAAGACGCAACGTCTCGATGTGATTCTGGAACCATGGGAGGACATTGTACCATGATTCACGTAAAAGACCCGGGGCTTGATTGACGCACCTGCACCCCGAGGATAAGATGGAAACCCATGAGCGACGTTGCCCACCAAACGCGGATCGTTGCAATCCAAAATGCACTCGGAGACATAGGCTCTGTTGATGGATGGCTTTTTTATGACTTTCGTGGCAGCGACCCACTCGCTTATCGGGTTTTGCTCCTTGATCCGACCCAGCATGTCACTCGACGTTGGTATTATTGGATCCCGACGAGGGGGGAACCGGTCAAACTCCTTCACAGGATCGAACCACATGTGCTGGATGAGTTACCCGGTCAGGTCCAGCAATACGTGTCATGGGAACAACAACGTTTGCTGTTGGCCTCGCTGTTGCGAGGTCGACGGCGAATCGCCATGCAGTATTCACCGTTCAACGCTGTTCCGTATCTGTCCAGAGTGGATGCCGGCACCGTCGAGTTGATCAGAAGTTTTGGGCTTGAGGTGGTCACATCAGCCGATCTCGTCCAACAATTTGAGGCAGTCTGGACAGATGAACAACTGGAATCCCATCGGTACGCCGTGACGGCGCTCAGGAACATCGTCGACGAGGCCTTCGCCCATATGGCGTCTTGTGTCACTAACGAACGTCGGTTATCCGAATATGATCTGCAGCAGTTCATTCTCTCACGTATTCGCGATGCGGGCATGACGACGTCCAGCGCTCCAATTGCAGCGGTTGATGCCCACAGCGCCGATCCCCATTATGGGCCGACTGAGTCAAGCTCTTCACTCATCACTCGAGACAATTTAGTTCTGATCGACCTCTGGGCGAAACAAACGGCACCGGGATCGGTCTATGGAGATATCACCTGGACGGGCTATACCGGAACGGAAGTGCCAGCAAAACAGCGCATGATCTTTGAACATGTTCGACGCGGACGCGATGCGGCACTGTCGTTTGTCCAGGATCAGGTGGCCGCCGGTCAATTTCCTTGCGGATGGGAGGTTGATGATGTCTGCCGCACTACGATTCGCACGGCGGGCTACAGCGATTTCTTCATTCATCGAACCGGCCACTCGATCGGTGAAGAAGTCCATGGCAATGGAGCCAATATCGACAACCTGGAAACTCAGGATAGTCGTCGGCTTCTGCCGAGAACCTGCTTTTCTATCGAGCCGGGGATCTACCTGCCGGGGAAGTTTGGGATCAGGAGTGAGCTTGACGTCTATATATCGGATCGCGAAGCCGTGGTGCATGGGTTACCACTTCAAACTGAAATTGTGTCTTTGCTCTGACATTTCTGTCTGAGCATTCTGCTTCGGCCCTTTCTTGACA
>JACRQB010000099.1:0-1030 GCA_016222925.1 Nitrospirota bacterium
CGTCATTGGGGCAAGCAATCGCCAGGATTTGATCGATCCGGCAGTGCTTCGCGCCGGGCGATTGGATGTCAAAGTCAAAGTGGGACGACCAGATGCCACGGCTGCCAAGGACATTTTCTCGAAGTACATCTCGACGGATCTTCCGTTTGCCGCCGAAGACCTGGAACGGCATGGAGGCGATCGGCAGGCGCTCGTGGATCGATTGACGGCGCTGACGGTCGAGACGATGTACGCAGCCAGTGAGGAAAACAAGTTCATCGAGGTGACCTACGCCAATGGCGAAAAGGAGGTGCTGTACTTCAAGGACTTCGCCAGTGGAGCCTTGATCGAAGGCATTGTCTCACGCGCGAAAAAATTTGCAGTGAAGCGCGTGATCGCGCAAGAGGGAGCCGGCCTGCGCTCGGACGACTTGATCCGCGCCATCCGTGAGGAGTTCAAGGAACACGAAGATCTCCCCAACACGACCAATCCGGACGATTGGGCAAAAGTCGCCGGAAAGAAGGGCGAGAAAATCATTCATCTCCGGACCATCAGCGGTGGCCCTGCCGAACATCGGCAGATTGAAACCGTCAATACCGGCCACTATCTCTAGCGAACCTATGCCAGACCATACCTCCACGAATCGCTTGCGCGTGCTTGGTACTGAAACCGAGTTCGGCATTGCGTCAAAAGATCCATCTGCGATGGACCCTGTGTCAGGCTCCTTCGCCGTCATAGCACATTACCCAGGATTGCCGGCTCCAAGGGCGCTCTGGGATTACGAGCACGAAAATCCCCTCGTGGATGCCCGTGGATTTGAAGTCGATGGTGAGCGAGAGCGCCCCAATCCAGACTATAACCGGCAGCTGAACAAGGTGTTGGCGAACGGCGGACGGTTATATGTCGATGGCGCTCATCCGGAATACTCGACACCGGAGTGCTCGAACGCCCGGGAGGTGGTGGCGTTCGAACGAGTCGGGGAGCGCATTCTCGTCCAATGCCTTCAGGAACTGGCGCGGGTGAGAGGGAGCGAACAGTATGTCCTATACAA
>JACRQB010000099.1:1055-5159 GCA_016222925.1 Nitrospirota bacterium
CAACTGGAACTGGACGAACCGGTTCGTGTGTTCAAGCAGGTGTCGCGCGACCTGGATGTGAAGGAAACTCTGAAACTGGCCGGTGGAAGGCCTACCACGGCTCTTGCCGTCCAGCGGGCGTACCTGGGTGCCGCCAAGACTTTTTATGCCTCGCAGGCTCACAGTCCTACCACTCAGGATGTATTGCGCCGTTGGGAGGAGGTCCTGGACCAGCTCGATCAGGATCCTCGGCTGTTGGTGCACGCATTGGATTGGGTCGCCAAGCGGCATATGATCGAGTCCTACATGGAGCGTAAAGGCTGCGGATGGGATGATCCGCGAATGAAGCTCATGGATCTCCAATACCATGACGTCCGTCCGGAGAAGGGATTGTTTTATACCCTGGAACGCAGTCGTCTCATCGAACGGATCGTTGAGACAGATGAGATTCAGCGTGCTGAATTGAACCCTCCGACGGGAACGAGAGCCTATTTCCGTGGGCGCTGTGTCAGTAAGTTTGCGAAAGCCCTCTATGGGGCCAGTTGGACATCGGTACTGTTCGACGTCGGCAATACGACAATCAAAAAAGTGCCGCTGATGGACCCCCATCGAGGGACGCAGGCCTTGACGCGGGAGTTGCTTGATGCAACCGATTCGGTCGATGCCCTGATCGAGAAACTCAAGGTTTAACGAACGGTGGTACGAAGATTACGATGAAGCTGCCCTATCTCCCCGACCACGACGGCTCCAGTTTCTTTGACTTTGTCTCGACTCATCATCCCGAGTTGGCATTACGAAACCATGGCATGGCTGCCATTCCCGACCAGGTGCGCGCCGTTGGGCCGGTCGCTGTGCCTTCTGCCACGACCGTGCTGGCTCTCAAGTATCAGCAGGGGGTGGTGATTGCCGGAGACCGCCGAGCTACGGAAGGGTTTCAGATCGCGGATCGCCGAATTGAAAAAGTCTTCAAGATCGACGACTGGTCGGCCATGGCGATTGCGGGGGCGGCCGGTCCGTGCATCGAGATGGCCAAGCTATTTCAGACCGAGTTGGAGCATTACGAAAAACTGGAAGGTATGCCGCTTTCCTGTGAAGGAAAGGCCAATAAGCTGGGCCAGATGGTCAAGGCGAATCTTCCGATGGTGTTCCAGGGACTGGTCGTCATGCCGTTGTATGTCGGGTATGACGTGAAGCGAGGCGAGGGCCGCATCTTCAAGTACGACATCACCGGCGGGAGGTACGAAGAGTCCGATTACCATGCGATCGGTTCCGGCGGGAAAGATGCCCGCAACACGATGCGCGAACATTTTAAACGGCAACTTTCCGAGGGGGATGCGGTTAAATTAGCCTTGTTGGCGCTCTACAATGCCGCGGATGACGACGTCGGGACCGGCGGACCTGATCTCGTGCGGGGCATTTATCCCACGGCGAAGGTCGTGACGGCTCAAGGCATCGCCGATGTATCCGACGACACCCTGCGTGCCGTGTGCAACGATGTGATGGCCGCGCGCCGTTCACGGGAGACGTAATCATGCCGATGCCCTACTACGTGTCCCCTGAGCAGATGATGCAGGATAAGGCGGAGTATGCGAAGAAAGGGATTGCCAAAGGCCGCTCGATCATCGCGATGGAGTATGTCGACGGCATTCTGTTGACGGCGGATAATCCGAGCGCCTCGCTGCACAAGGTGTCGGAGATCTACGACAACATTGCGTTTGCGGGAGCCGGCAAGTACAGCGAGTTTGAGAACCTTCGAAAGGCGGGAATCCGTCACGCTGACCTCAAAGGGTTCATGTACAGCCGCGAAGACGTCACGGGCCGCTCTCTGGCGAACGGGTATTCTCAAAGCCTGGGGACCGTATTCAGTCAGGAACTGAAGCCGCTTGAGGTAGAAATCCTTGTGGTGCAGGCCGGCGCCAACAATCACCCGAACGAAATCTATCGTATTTCATTCGACGGCAGTATCATCGACGAGAAGAACTTTGCGGTGATCGGCGGCAAGTCTGAGGCAGTACACACCGTGCTGAAGGAGAAAAGTCCTAGTCAGGCGCCGCCATTGGATGACGCGTTGAAGCTGTGTGTCACGGCGCTGGAGCAGACGGCCAATCAAAAGCTGCCGCCGGAAGGGTTGGAAGTCGCGGTTTTGGACCGAACCCGTGCCGGCCGAAAGTTTCGCCGGGTATCGATTGCCGATGTTCGACTCATCCTCTCTCCCTGACCGCCGCCTCTCGTAGAGGCTTCCTTTGTTGTAGATCCGCAAAGCGGCGTATACTCTGTCTAAAGGCCATTCATGATGTCTGGTGGTTCCATGAAGCAACGGATATACGGCCTCGAGAACGAATACGGCCTCATCTTTTCCCCCCATGGTCGTATCTATCTTCCCATGGAAAAAGTCCTGGGTTACATTTTTGAAGGACTGATTCCCAATAGCTGGCCGTCGAACGCATTCTTGGTCAACGGGGCGCGATTCTATCAAGACACCGGCTGTCATCCCGAATATTCGACTCCAGAGTGCGACAACATTCTGGACCTTGTGATTCACGATAAAGCGGGGGAGCGATTGTTGGAGGCCTGTTTGCCGGCCGCCGAAGAACGGCTTCGAGAGGAAGGGCTGTCCGGGGAAATCTATATTTTCAAGAATAATACGGATTCTCTGGGGAATACCTACGGATGCCACGAGAATTTCCTCATGCGGCGCGATGTCGATTTTTGGAAAGTCACCGAACAATTGATCCCGTTTTTCGTGACCCGGCAGGTGTTCAGCGGGGCGGGCAAAATATTAAAAGTATCCGGCAAGCCGCAGTATTTCATCTCTCAGCGCGCACAACATATTCACGAGAAGACGTCCTCATCGACGACGTCTTCCCGGAGCATCATCAACACCCGGGACGAGCCCCATTCAGATGCCGAACGCTATCGGCGCCTCCATATCATCGTCGGCGATTCCAACATGTCGGAGTACGCGACGTACCTCAAAGTGGGGACCGCTGCGCTTGTTTTGTCGATGATCGAAGACGGGTACACGGTTCATGGGTTGGAACTCGAAGATCCTGTCAAGGCGATTCGAGAGGTTTCGCGGGATCCGACCCTGAAGAAAAGGGTCAAGCTCGATGACGGTCGACTGATGACCGCCATCGAGATTCAGCAGATCTATCTCAAGCGGGCGAGAGAGTACCTGAATCAACAGGCGCATGAACCCATCCTCGACGATGTGTGCGACAAGTGGGAGCGGATGCTCCAGCAGCTGGAAGAAGATCCGATGCAACTCATCCATCAGGTCGATTGGGTCACGAAGAAACATCTGATCCAGTCTTACGTAGACAAGAAAGATTGCGGGTGGGACGACCCGAGGGTGCTCCTCCTGGATTTACAGTTCCATGACGTGAAGCGAACAAGAGGGTTGTATTACCTGATGGAGTCTCGAGGGCTCATCGAACGGGTCGTCGAAGAGGAGGCGGTCCAGCGGGCGATGTCCACGCCTCCACAGACGACAAGGGCCAAGGTTCGTGGAGACTTTATTCGGTTTGCACGGGCCAAGAATCGATCCTATACCGTCGATTGGACGTATCTGAAGCTGAACGGGTATTGGGAGGAGACCATCCTTTGCATGGACCCCTTCAGTGCGGTGAATCGACGGGTCGAGGAGCTGATTTCCCAAGTGTCCGGAGGACGGTTCTACCGATGAGGCCGATGGTGGATTTGCATCACCGACGATATGCCGTGGTGGGACCTTCCGTGCTCGCGGTTCTCGTGCTGCTTGCCGGTTCTCTTTTCGTCGACCTCATGTCTGATTCCGTACCGACTGCGCAAGGCGCGGATGGCCACTATCGTGGGAAACAAGGGCAAATTATCGTGGTCAAAGTGCCGACCGATGATGCAACTGCTCGAGTACAGGGAAAATTCTTGGGGCGCTCCGTTAGTTTCTTTCACGAGATGAGACTTGATGAACCAAAAGGGTTCGTCGGATTGCTCGGGATAGACCTGCAGGATGAGCCGGGAACGCATGAACTTGCAGTTGAAATGAAAACGGGAGACCAACATCGTGCCGTCACGTACACCGTGACAATCGTCAAAGAGCAATTTCACGTCGAGCACCTCACGTTGCCGAAAGATAAAGTCGACTTA
>JACRQB010000011.1 GCA_016222925.1 Nitrospirota bacterium
CGTTGCTCCGTGCCGAGGGAGACCTGGAGCTTCAACAGCTTCTCCGACTTCGGCACGCGCTCCGCGCTGATAACCTTTGCCGTCTTCAGCTGAATCTTCATGAAGTCGTCGATGGTGATCTGGGGCGGCGCGATCGGAGCGGGCGCTGCTGATGCTGCCGGAGTTGCCGCACCTGCCGATGTCGTGGCTGTGGCAGGAACCGGTTGTGGGGTTGCTGGTGTGTCGCTCACTGGTATGGCTCCTTTTTTAGATAAATCTCTTGTTGTCTTGGTCGTGTCTCTTGGTGCTGCCGTCAAGGCAGCTGTCGCGACCTCAATGCGCGGGAACAGCGGGGCGCTCTTGGTAATCGGGAGATCAGCCACGGGGCTGTCCCACTGATAGGCCGAGGCCGGAATGGCTTTGGAAAAGTCGAACTGACAGCCGAGTTGCCGGGCCAGCTGTTCCATTGTCTGCGGCATGAAGGGATGGAGCGAGACAGCCAGCAGACGCAGGGCGCGGGCGGAGTGGTTGAGGACCGTCTTCAGTTTCGGTGCATCGTCCGGATTCTTGGCCAGCTTCCAAGGTGCGGCCTTGTCGATGTATTCGTCACAGAGGCTGACGAGTTCACCGATCGCCTGCAGATTGTCCCGGAAAGTCAGCGCGTTGAAGCCTTGTTCCAATGTCGTCGGCAATTGTGTGGCGGCCCGAGCGATCTTCTCCTCGAGTTCCGGCAGCGCGGGCGGTCCGCTTGCGGGAATGTTGCCGTCCACGAAGCGCTCGATCATCGTGAGGGTACGGCTGAGTAGATTCCCGATGCCGTTCGCCAAGTCGCTGTTGATGCTGGTGACCATCGCGCTTTGCGAGAAATCTCCATCCTGGCCGAACGGCACTTCGCGCAAGAGGAAGTAGCGGAAGGCATCGACGCCGTAGCTCTCAACCATCTTGTTGGGATCGACGACGTTGCCGCGGCTCTTCGACATTTTCTCGCCATCGACCGTCCACCAGCCATGGGCGAAGATGGTCTCGGGCAATGGACGATTCAACGCCATCAGCATGGTGGACCAGTAGACGGCATGGGTCGTCAGGATGTCTTTCCCGACAAGATGGACAGTAGCAGGCCAAAATTGGTTTCCCGTCGGCTTCTCTCTCGGGAGATATTCCAGAGCCGACATGTAATTAACCAGCGCATCGAACCAAACATAGGTGACATAGTCATTGTCGAAGGGCAGTTCGATGCCCCAGGAGAGCCGTGATTTTGGCCGTGAGATAGAGAGGTCACTGAGTTTCTGGTTTTGCAAGAACCCGAGGACTTCGTTACGCCGTGATTCCGGGCGAATGAAGTGTGGATGTGCCTTGATGTGCTCAATCAAGCGGTCCTGATATTGCCCCATCCTGAAGAAGTAGTTGTGCTCGCTGAGTTGTTCGACGGGGCGCTTGCAGTCCGGACAGAGTCCCGACTCCACGTCTTTCTCAGTCCAGAACCGTTCATCGAACGTGCAGTACCAACCGGTGTATGAATCCTGATAAATGAGATTCTTCTCGAAGAGTTCCTGAAGATATCGTTGGACGATGGATTTGTGCTCGGGATTTGTCGTCCTGATGAACGCATCGTTCGAGATGTTGAGGCGTTGCCACAATGTTTGAAACTGAGGCGCAAGCTTATCGCAGTGGGCCTGGGGGTCGATGCCGGCTTTGGCCGCAGCCTGTTGCACTTTCTGGCCATGTTCATCGAGACCGGTCAAAAAGAAGACCTCACGGCCACGTAGCCGCCAGTAGCGCGCCAACACATCGGCAGCGATTGTGGTGTAGGCGTGGCCGATGTGCGGGACATCATTGACGTAGTAAATCGGGGTGGTGATGTAAAAGAGGTTCGTGTCCGCCATATCGCGGGCAAGATATCAGGTTGGCGTCGCTTTTGGCTAGGTTGCGGCTCCGGCGGGGACAAGGCCAAGTGCTTCGCGCAGGCGAAGGAACGTCGTTTCCAGTGCCATCTGCACGTTGAGGTGTCGCGTGGCTTGTTGTTCGGTTCGCTCGATGTCATTCAAGAGGGTTAGGAGAGCATCGATGTCTGCTCGCTGGGCGTATCGTCGCAGGTCTGTGATGTGGTCGAGGTGAAGGATTTGATCATGATCTCCATCTACGATGACGATGACCAGGTCGCGGATCCATCGTGTGAGCCATGCGAGCGTTTCTTCGCCACGGTCCGTCTTCGCCAAGCTTTCCGCTGCCGAGAGGATGGCCGCGCTCGACATCAAGCTTTCCGGCTTCACCAACGTCAGGCATTCTTGTTGTCGTGCGCGAACGTCTGCCACATTCGCCGTGAGCGCTTCTCCGATTCGGCCATCGGCGAAGACCGCCAGGAAACGGGCGTCGGCAGGAGGAAGCTCCCGCTTGAGGATCAATGCCGCCTCAACTTGGGTGCGGGCGGGCGTCGTGAAACGGAGCGCTTGGCAGCGTGATCGAATGGTGATCGGAAGCGCTTGGAGCCGGCTGGTGACGAGGATAAAGAGACTATCACCCGGAGGCTCTTCCAAGGTCTTGAGGAGCGCGTTGGCTGCGCCGATCGTCAATCGGTCCGCGTCGTCAATCAGGCAAATCTTTCGTTCCCCGATGAGTGGGCGATAGACGAACTGTTGTTCGATCTCCCGCACCTGCTCGATTTTGATTTGCGGCGTGGCGGCTTTCGGATCGGGCTCGATGATAAAGTAATCCGGGTGCGTCCGAGCGGCTATCTGTAGGCAGGACCGGCACCGGCCACAGCTGTCCTGCGCCTCCGTCTGTGTGGGTTGCTCGCAGTTGAGCGCCTGAGCCAGTCTCACGGCGGTCATCAACTTTCCGATCCTGGCTTCGCCATAGAACAGGTAGGCATGGGCCAAGCGTCCATTGCATACGGTTGCCTGAAGGAGGGAGATGGGTTGCTCGTGGCCTGTGATATCGGCGAAAGGCATGGGCTATCGGCGCCTCGATGTCCGTCTGCGATAGGTCTTGAGCCAGTTCCTAACCAGTTCTTCTACGGTCTCGGTCACCGACTCCAGGGGTTGTGCGGAATCGATCACCATGATGCGTCGAGGCTCTCGTCGTGCCAATACGTGAAATCCCTCCCGGACTTTCCGGTGGAACCGCTCGGCTTCTCGATCGAGTCGATTTTGGGTGGCAGCGCGACCACGGCGTCGGCTGAGTCCGACAGCGACGGGGACGTCGAAGAGCAACGTGAGTTGAGGAGCCAGTTTCCCGGTCGCCCAGTCGTTCATTGTGCGCAATATTCGTAGGTCCAACCCCCGTCCATACCCCTGATAGGCCATCGTCGAGTCTGAGAATCGATCACAGACGACCGTCACTCCGCGTGCGAGTGCGGGTTTGATGACGTGATCCACATGCTGGCGTCTGGCGGCGAAAATAAGGCAGGCTTCCGTTTCAGGGGCGATGGTTTCCCCCGAATGGTCGAGCAGGATACTGCGCAGGCGTTCGGCGAGCAGCGTCCCTCCTGGTTCTCGGGTATGCAGCACGTCCAGGCCTTGCGCGGTCAGCCGCTCGCACAGTCTTCGAGCTTGTGTCGTTTTTCCGCTTCCTTCACCGCCTTCCAGCGTGATGAGGATGCCTGTCGATTTTCTTGCTGTTTTACCCATTGGCAATTTTCATTCGCAGTCGCAATCGGGGAGCGATCCTATGTCAGGTCGAGGCGAATAGCAAGACCAGTACCTTTTTTGAATTCACCCGGTCCACGTACATAACCCGTTGAAATTTACAATAAAATGCTTGCGGGGTCTGTCGGGAACTCTGTAAGATGAATCACGCAATGCTCTCCCCAATAGACTGGGTGTCGGTGATTCATGCTCAAGGTCGCGCTAAGACGGTATTTTCTCACAGGCCTCCTCCTTGTCACCCCTATTTGGGGCACGATTCTCATCCTAAAGACCCTATTCGTTGCGGTAGACGGCATCTTGGGCGAAGCCGTCGCAGAATTGGTGCCGGATCACTATATTCCAGGCCTAGGGATCATCACGCTGGTTCTGCTCATTTTTTTAGTCGGGTTGTTTGCGGCGAACTTCATCGGGCGTCAGATCGTGGGTCATTGGGAAGATTGGCTCAACCGGCTGCCTCTCGTCCGGGGGATTTATTCCACGCTGAAGTCCATGATGGATATTTTGTCTTTTTCGGAGCGAGGGTCGTATCGTCGGGTGGTCTTGATTCAATTCCCAAAGAACGGCCATTATTGTTTTGCGTTTGTGACTGGCATGACGAAAGGCGAGACCACGGCATTGGGCCAGGAGGCGCTGATTCATGTGTACGTGCCTACCTCGCCCAATCCGACGTCGGGTTATTTTCTATTAGTGCCGGAACGGGAAGTGATATCTGTTGATATCAGTATTGAAGAAGCGATGAAACTGATTGTGTCGGGTGGTCTCTATACGCCATCCGGTGCAATGACTTCGGCCCTGAAGGGAGAGCCGAAGTGGAGTCAGGTCAAACAGCCGGATGCCGGTGTGCCGATCGGATAAACACAGGGTTCTGATACTCAATTGCGGTCCTCTTACTTTCCGGAGTCTTTGATGAAGCAATCAGTGGATCAATGCACAACGGTCTCGCGTATTCCCGGCTTAGGTGTGATTGTGATGGCGGCCGGGTTGGGCAAGCGGATGAAGTCCA
>JACRQB010000012.1 GCA_016222925.1 Nitrospirota bacterium
ACGTCCAGCGAGGTGGTCATCGACTTGGCTTCTTCCACGGTGATGACGCCGTCCTTGCCGACCTTTTCCATGGCTTCGGCGATCAAATCGCCGATGGTCTTGTCGTTGTTGGCCGAAATGGTGCCGACTTGCGAGATCTCAGTCTTGTTCTGACAAGGCTTGCTGAGCTTCTTGAGCTCGGCGGTGATGGCTTCGACGGCCTTGTCGATGCCTCGCTTGATCTCCATCGGATTGGCGCCGGCGGTGATGTTCTTCGCGCCTTCCCGGAAAATAGCCTGGGCCAACACGGTGGCGGTGGTGGTGCCGTCACCAGCGATATCGCTCGTCTTGCTGGCCACTTCGCGGACTAGCTGGGCGCCCATGTTTTCATAGGGGTTTTTCAGTTCGACTTCCTTGGCCACCGTCACGCCGTCCTTGGTGATGGTCGGGGCGCCGAATTTCTTGTCGAGAATCGCATTGCGGCCCTTCGGGCCGAGGGTTGCCTTCACGGCGTCCGCGAGCTGGTTCACCCCTTTCAGGATGGCTGCCCGTGCCGCATCGCCGTACATAAGTTGCTTTGCCATTATCTTTCCTCCGGTTATAGTCTAAAAGTTACTCAAGTCTGAACGTCATCAAGTCCCCTTTGAAACGTGATGATGTTACGACTGTGTTTGCCACTACGCCGTAAAGACGCCCAGGATGTCTTCTTCCTTGAGGATCAAGCACTCTTCGTCCTCAATCCGAAGCTTGCTGCCAGAATACTTGTCGAACAGGACATGATCGCCGATCTTGACGTTCTCCACTTTCTTTCCGACTGCCTGAACCACGCCTCGTTGTGGCTTCTCTTTCGCTGAATCCGGCACATAAATCCCACCGGCGGTCCGATCCAATTCCTCGGTGTAGGTGACAAACACTCGTTCACCCAAAGGCTGAAACCCCTTGGCAACGTTCTTCTTTTCCTTCTCAGCTGTACTCATGGCAGAACCTCCTCCTGATGAAAGTGAACTCGTTAGGTGTTGACGGTTGTAAAGAGTTGGGCTGAACTTGTTCGATCCAGGCAGCCTGCGACTCAAAAGTAGAGATAGGCCTTCGTTCCCCTAAGTCAAGAGGGGGAATAAGGGATTTTTATCGTCCCCGATCACTCACGCCGCTGCAGAGATCGTTTTATTCTAACCTGTTGGGAAATCAACATTCTAGGAGTATTTTATCCGGTGGGGGTGGGGTCGCTGGGATGTCATACCCGCAAGCGATCAAAATCTTTGATGTCTTTTTTAATGTAGTCACGGAGGCGTTTGATGATGCGGGCTTCCAGTTGACGGGTCCGCTCCTTGGTAATCCCGTATTTGTCGCCCAGATCATCCAAGGTCAGGGGCTGGTCGGACAGAATACGATTTCTGAGAATATCTTCGTCTCGTTCTTCCAGGGTCTTGATGAACTCGGCAAGCTTGGCCCTGAAGAGGGTCTTGAGCTGATGATCGGCGAGTTGTTCGTCTGCCGGTTCTTGGTGGGAGGGCAAGACGTCCAACAGAGTATGTTCCTGGTCTTCACCGATCGGCTGGTCGAGCGAGAGCTCCCAGTTGCCCAGGCGCTGATCCATTTCAACCACATCGCGCTCACGCACATTCAGACGATCCGCGAGTAATTTCGTGTCCGGCGCGAAGCCCTCCCGCTCAAGCTTTGCCTTTTCTTTTTTAAGGTTATAGAACAGTTTTCGCTGATCCTGCGTCGTCCCAACCTTGACGAGTCGAAAGGTGTGCAGGAGGTACCGGAGAATATAGGCCCGTGACCACCAGGCGGCGTAGGCATAGAAGCGCACGTTTTTCGAGGGGTCGAATTTTTTGATGGCTTGCATCAAGCCGACGTTGCCTTCTTGAATGAGATCCATGTGGTCGGCGCCGGTGTGGAGGTACTCGGCGGCAATCGAGACCGACACGCGCAGGTTTGCCATGATGAGTTTGACGGCTGCTTCGCGGCTGCCGTGGGTGTGATACTCCTGGAAAAGCTGAAGTTCCTCTTCCTTTGATAGATAGGGGTATCGGCGGACTTCGGCAAGGTACTGCTGTAAGGCCGTGACTGGCACCACGGCCATGGCGTCGGCGGGCTGCCGTCCATCAGAGGCTGGGATGTCCAATACCACTGGCGCGGCGTCGGCTTCGACGATCTCATCATCGGAGGGTTCGAGGATTTCTGGTTCTAGGGCGTCGCCCATCTCCTCCTGTGAATGGTCGTGACCGTTCATGATACGTGCGTGACTATAACAGAATGAATGAACGGCACAAAGGCTGTCTTACAGGAGGAAGTGGGCACGATGGGCAGCGCCTGTTCTGCCCCTGGGGGGAGAGGCTCGTCAGTCTCTCACGTCGGTGGCGTTCGCTTGCGCCTCCGAAAGCGGCTCCCCTATAGTGACCGCTCTCCATCCGGAGGTCGGGCGTGTCTGGGATCTGGAGCATTCTGAAAAGCGGTCATTGGCCGTCGCTGGCGGGGGCGTGGTTGCACCTGACAGTCAGTTTCATGGTCTGGTTGCTCGTCGGGGCGATGAGCATTCCGCTCATGGTGGCGCTGCAGCTGAGCGAGACCGAGATCGCCTGGCTCGTCTCCGTGCCGTTACTCGGCGGGGCGGTGTTACGGATAGTAGCCGGATGGAGCGCGGATTGGCTCGGCGCGCGGCCCACGGCCGTGGCCATTCTGGTGATGGAGTGTCTGGTGTTGTGCTGGGGGTGGCTCGGTGTCACCGGGTACGGAGAAGCGCTGGCCTTTTCGGCCTGTCTTGGCGTGGCCGGCGCGAGCTTTGCGGTCTCACTTCCGATTGCAAGCCGCGCGTATCCGCTATCGGCGCAAGGATTTGTGCTCGGTATCGCCGCATCGGGAAACATCGGCACCGTGTTGATCCTATTTTTTGCGCCGCGTTGGGTTGCCGCACTGGATTGGCATCAGGTCTGTGGCATCATGGCTGGGGTTGTTGCGGCGACCCTGTTGGGATTTGTGCTGGCGGTCCCGTCGACAACGCCGGTTCCTGGCCTCCATACGGCGGTGTGGTGGCATAATGTGGTACAGCTCATTCGCCGGCGTTCAGCGTATTGGCTCTGTTTCCTCTATGCGGTCACATTCGGTGGTTTCGTGGGGCTGTGCAGCCTGCTGCCGCTGCTGTTGCATGAGGTCTACTATGTCGATGCGATCCAGGCTGGGACGATTACCGCGCTCTGTGGGCTTATCGGGAGCGTGATCCGTCCGGTCGGCGGCTATGTCGCGGATCGGCAAGGAGGGCTGCGGACGCTCTATTATGTCCTGCCGGTGATCGCGGGGGCGGTGGTGGCGATGATCAGCCCTTCGCAAACTATGGCGGTGGTGATGATGGTGGCGGCAACGTCCGCGATGGGATTCGGCAACGGCGTGGTGTTCCAGCTGGTCGCCGAATGGTTTCCCAGGGATATCGGATTGGCGTCCGGTGTGGTTGGGGCGTCGGGAGCCATCGGCGGATTTCTGCTACCGATACTCCTCGGGACGATGAAGGGGCTTTCGGGCAGCTACGAATCTGGGCTCTGGCTGTTCGCCGGGTTCACGGTCTGTGCGTGGGGCACGGTGATCGTCGCGTTGCGGACCACCAGGTCTTCGCCCGCCGAACTGTCCTCATGAGATTTTCCGATTCTGGAGTAATCCCTAAAAAAACCATATTCAAGGTTCAGTCTGAAATGCTAGATTGGTTGCCCTATGCCCACGCCGTTCAACCACATCGAAGACGCGATCCGGGATATTAAGAAGGGCAAGCTCATTATCCTGGTCGACGACGAAGACCGGGAAAATGAAGGGGACCTTGTCATTGCCGCTGAAAAGGTGACCCCACAGGCCATCAACTTCATGGCCAAACACGCGCGCGGCCTGATTTGCCTGGCCCTGACAACGGAGCGCGTCGAAGAGCTGCAGCTGCCACCGCAGGCTTCGGAAAACACGGCCACATTCGGGACTGCCTTCACTGTGTCCATCGATGCGCGAAAAGACATTACGACGGGGATCTCAGCAGCCGATCGATCGACGACGATTCATGTGGCGATCGACCCGAAATCCAAACCCGGTGATCTCGCCAGGCCCGGACACGTGTTTCCGCTCAAAGCGCAAACCGGCGGCGTGCTCAAACGTGCCGGGCAAACGGAGGGATCGGTCGATCTCGCGCGGTTAGCGGGGCTACGTCCTGCGGGTGTCATCTGTGAAATCATGAACTCGGACGGGACCATGGCCCGCGTGCCGGAACTCACCAAGTTCGCGAAACACCATAAATTGAAGATGGTCACGATCAAATCTCTGATCGAATACCGCATGCAGCGCGAAACTAAGCGATGGAGATGATTCAAAAAGAAGGACGTGGAGTGCTGCTCTATTTGAGCAATCAGGAGGGCCGGGGGATCGGGTTGCTGAACAAAATCAGGGCCTATGGGCTGCAGGATCAAGGAAGCGATACGGTTGAGGCGAATCTTCAGTTGGGGTTTAAGCCTGACCTGCGAACGTATGGCGTTGGTGCGCAGATCCTGGCGGATCTCGGTTTACGCGCGATTAGGGTCATGACGAACAATCCAAAGAAGATCATCGGCATCGAGGGATACGGTCTCAAGGTGGTCGAGCGGGTGCCGATTGAAATTCAGCCGCGCGAAGCGAATGTTCGGTATCTCCGGACTAAGAAAGCGAAGCTGGGGCATCTCCTCAAAAAGGTGTAGAAAACTGGAAAGGTAAAAGGCTTACAGCGCGCGGTTGGATTCAGGTTCGGTATCGTGGCTGCAAAGTTTAACGCACAGGTTACGAGCAGATTGCTGCATGCCTGTGTCGAGACGCTGACTGCCCATGGTGTTCCGCAAGAGAATGTGATGGTCGTCCGGGTACCGGGCGCGTTCGAAATTCCGCTGGTCGCGCGCACCATGGCCAAGTCGGGCCGGTTTGATGCAGTGATTTGCTTAGGGGCGGTGATTCGTGGGGATACCCCGCATTTTGAGTATATCTGTGCCGAAGTCAGCCGTGGCGTCGGGCAAGCGGCCGTGGATACCGATGTGCCGATCATCTTTGGTGTGTTGACCACTGAGACGATGGCGCAGGCCGTGGAGCGGGCGGATAAGAAGAAATTCAATCGTGGTGGCGAGGCGGCGAAGTCGGCGATCGAGATGGTGGTCGTGATGAGGAAGATCAGGGAGGACGTTGAAAAGTTGGAAAGTCGAAAGTCTTCACGTCAAATTCGGTGGGCAGTAGGAAGAACAAAACGGTGAGTCATTTCTCTTGTCAGCCTGTGAGCTTGCGAGCTTTTCAACGTTCTCACGTTCCCACTGTGTAACTATGGGCTCTCGTCACCAAGCTCGTGAGCGAGCCTTGCAGATTCTCTTTCAGCATGACATTCATGGGAAGTCCGGCGTGCATCTTGACGAGTTTTGGCGTGAATGCGCGGCATCCGATGAGTCAAGAGCGTTCGCGGAACAGTTGGTGCAGGGTGTGCTGGAGCATAAAAAAGAGCTCGATGCCACCATCGGTAAATATGCGACGAATTGGACCGTGAACCGCATGCCGATCGTCGATCGCAATATCTTGCGTGCCGGGCTGTACGAGCTGTTGTGGTTGGATGAGGTGCCTGCGAAGGTCACGATGGACGAAGCCATCGAACTGGCGAAGAGTTTCGGCGATGAGGATGCTTCAAGATTTGTGAACGCGGTTCTTGATAAGGCGTTGACCACTGAGTCGCGGCTGGCCGCGAAGCGAGCAGACCCGGATCGTGGAATCTGGAGGAGAGCGGATCGTGATTGAACGGTATACACGTCCCCAGATGAAGGCGATCTGGGATCTGAAACATAAATATGAGATCTGGCTGGAGGTCGAACTACAGGCTTGTGCCGCCTTCGAGCATGCCAAACAGGCGCCACGCGGAACGGCGGAGAAAATCCGGAAGAAGGCCAAGATCAACGTCGACCGAATTGCCGAAATCGAAAAGGTCACCAAGCATGATGTGATCGCTTTTCTCGAATCGCTCATGGACACGGTAGGCCCGGAACATCGGTTTCTCCACATGGGACTCACGTCCTCCGACATTGTCGACACCTCACTGGCCGTTCAAATGACCGAGGCGCTGGATCTCATCCTGCATGGGGTGGAAGGGTTGCTGGGCGTCTTGAAACGGCAGTCGTTCCGGTACAAGGATCAGGTCATGGTGGGGCGGTCACATGGCATTCACGGGGAGCCCATCTCATTTGGGCTGAAGCTCGCTCTGTGGTTCGAGGAAGTCCGCCGCCATCTGGAGCGGTTACGGCGGGTGCGGACCGAGATTGCGGTCGGCAAGCTGTCAGGCGCCATGGGGACCTTTGCGCATCAGGGACCGGACATTGAAGAGTATGTGTGCGCCAAGCTTGGCTTGAAGGCCGATCCCGTCTCGAATCAGGTCGTCCAACGAGACCGCCACGCCTCCTATGCCACAGCGCTCGCGTTGCTTGCGGCCAGCATCGAAAAGATCGCCACCGAAATTCGCCACCTCCAGCGCACGGAAGTGCTCGAAGCGGAAGAGTATTTTTCGGAAGGCCAGAAAGGATCGTCGGCGATGCCTCACAAACGGAATCCGATTGTCTCGGAGAATCTTTGTGGCTTGGCGCGGCTGGTGCGAGCCAACAGTCTGGCGGCGATGGAGAATGTGGCGCTCTGGCATGAACGGGATATCAGCCATTCGTCGGTCGAGCGAGTGATCATGCCGGACAGCACGATTGTGATCGACTACATGCTCGCCAAAGTCACGGATCTCATCAAACATTTGCTTGTGTATCCCGAGCGAATGAGGCGAAACCTCGAATTGACCGGGGGGCTCGTGTATTCGCAGCGGCTGCTGTTGGCCTTGGTCGAGAAGGGGGCGCAGCGAAAAGAGTCCTATGAAGCGGTACAGCGCAACGCCATGGTCTCCTGGAGGGGAGGAGGCGCACTGC
>JACRQB010000013.1 GCA_016222925.1 Nitrospirota bacterium
GGGACCATGTAGACACCATAGCGTTTCATGAGCGTTCCAGACTCGTCGTCCAACAAGGTGGCATGTTCGATTGATCGCACCCCGGCGGTGATCGCGTTCTTCATTCCGGCGGCCCCGTGCGCATGGGCGGCGACTCGTTTTCCAGCTTCCTGTGCTGCATCGACCGCTGCCGCCAACTCCTCCATCGTCATTTGGGCCTCATCCGGCGAGGTGCCGGGCGTCAGCACGCCTCCCGAGGCAATGATCTTGATGACTCCCGCACCAGCAGCGACCTGTTCAGCCACTACCTTCCTGACTTGTTCGGTTCCTTCAACCTCTTGGCCAATGAACCGTGCATGGCCACCGATCATGCAGATGGCGAGTCCTGCACCGATAATCCGTGGCCCAGGCATCAGACCAGTATCGATGGCCTGTTTGAGCATAAAGATAGAATGATCCCGAGATCCCACGTCGCGCACCGTGGTAAATCCAGCGTCGATCGTCGCCTTCGCATGTGTGGCTGACTTCAGCACTGTATAGGACGGCTGTTCTGATTCGAGCGTGCCGACGACGTCCGGCTCTCCGCCCAAGCACAGATGGACATGACAGTCGATGAGTCCTGGGATAATCGAGAGGCCACGGCCGTCGATACGCATGATGAATGGCAATCGTCACGACCTACCGTCCTCCACTATAGGTATGCGCGGCCGCTTGGAGCGCGACGCCGGGTGTTGAAACCCAACCGCGACGAATCCCGATCTCCTCCAATGCATTGAGAAGAGTCAAGACATTCGCTTCCGTCGATGATTCTCCCATCAATCCGATTCGCCAAACCTTTCCCTTGAGTGGGCCAAGGCCTCCGCCGATTTCGATGCCGAACCTCTCCAGCAACTGGGAACGGACGGCTGCCTCATCGATGTGTGCTGGAATGGTGACGCAGATCAGCGTTGGAAGCCGCCGATCAGGCGGAGGCAACGGGTCGAGACCGAGCGCCATCAATCCTGCGAGCAACGCACGACTATTCAGTTGATGGCGGGCAAACCGGACAGGAAGCCCTTCTTCCTCGATTAGGCGCAAGGCTTCCCGCAGGGCATAGAGCATCGAAATCGGTGCCGTATGGTGGTAGGCACGGTTGTGCTCAGTCCAGTACTCCGCAATGAGGGACAGGTCCAGATACCAGCTTTGACAGGGGGAGCGGCGATTCTTGACGACAGAAAGTGCACGTTCGTTTAACGTCAAGGGCGCCAAGCCAGGTGGGCAACTGAGACATTTTTGTGTGGCGCTGTAGCACACATCGATTCCCCATCGATCGACCTCCACGGGGATTCCACCAAGCGAGGTGACCGCATCGACAATCAGCAGCGCATTGTACGAGCGACACAGGGCGCTAATCGGTTCGAGTGGTTGCCAGGCCCCCGTCGACGTTTCAGCGTGCACGAGCACAACAGCCTTCACCGGGCTCGACTGCTGGAGCGCCGCGGCAATCGTATCCGGTTCGATCACCTGGCCCCAGGGTACCTCCAGCCGAATGGCTTTGCCCCCGCAACGCTCGACAACTGTAGCAAGTCGAGTACCAAAAACACCGTTAACGCCCACGATGACGGCGTCGCCTGGTTCAACAACGTTGACAACCGCCGCTTCCATACCGGCTGATCCAGTCCCGGAGACGGCAATCGTAAATTGATTCGTCGTTGAGAAAACACGGCGCAAGAGGGTCTGAATGTCGGTCATCACTCGCAAGAATGTCGGGTCCAGATGTCCGACAAGCGGAGTGGCCAAGGCTTGGAGTACCCGAGGATGCACCATGCTGGGGCCGGGCCCCAGGAGGAGTCGTCGCGGAGCGAGAAAGCTCTCCATCACCAATAGGCTCCTTATATCTGCGCAGTTAGTATAGCCAAGTTGAAGGGGCAAGGCTATGCGAGAAATTGTCGCCGTAACTAGGCTGTAGCCACTTTGAGGGGATTTGGAGGATCAGGAGCGCATGCTATAGTCAGCCACCTATGAACGACCAGGCACTTTCAATCGGACGGCCATCGGATTTCCCGCAGCATGACCAGCCTACAGCTCCCAAGCCATCGATTGCCCCGTATGGCTCTCGATGGTCGCTGGTTATGAGCGGGGTCTGCGCCGGGATCCTGGTGGCGGCACTCGGCGCCGTGCTGTGGTTTTCGGTGACCCTTCCAAAACTCCAGCGATTTGAGGACCCGGATCGCGCGCTTGATCTGATGGTCAGCCGTACGTTGGACGCACAAGACAGCTTTCATCGAGCGCCGAAATGGCAGCAATGGATGGCTGACTGGACGATGGGCAGCGATGATGAAGCTAGAGAACAAGCAATTCAGTGGTACCGGGAACTGGTTGAGACAACCGATGATCCTCTCTCCAAGCTTCGGCTGGCCATCCTACTCGGGGAGTCTGGGCAAGAAATGACGGCACTGGCTGAGACCAAAGGGTGGCAAGGCCGTGGTACCTCAGCCTTGCTATTCGGACAACTGATCGACGCAGCGTATGGTACCCAGCCACTTGATAGGACCCAAGAAACAGAATTACAGGCGGTATTGGCAGAGACGTTGCCGAGCGGATGGTTCTATGATCACCTTGCTGCACGGCTAGCACGACGAGCGGGCAATCAGGATCTCCTCGTGACAGTTGAAGAGCAGAGTGCGCTCAGGGAAGATCGGGTTCAGCAATGGATCCGCCCGTTGATCTCGTTCGAATCGATATGCCTGGTAATGGGGTCGCTCATGCTGTTGGATATTGCCAGACTGCGGGGACAGCGGATGGACATCCTGCGTCTCCATGTACCCGGCGTTCCACCTCCTTGGTCTGGAGAAACTGCCGGCGCGGTCATCCTCCGTGGCGGTGCCTTAGGAGTCGTTACGACCGCTCTGATTCTGTCTACTCCGTCATTTCAGCATGTGTCGTTGCGCGCATTGGCCATTCCATTGGCGAACCTACCGCTGCTGGTCCTCGCCTATATCCAATTGCTCAAGCCTGCCGGCCTGACGTTCACGAACGGTTTCGGTCTCGGAATCAAGCGAGACGACCTTGGACGCCTGGCCTGCACCGTGCTCGCAGTTGTCGCAGCAGGACTCTGGGGTGAATGGGTCATGGGACGTGCCGCCGAGTTCCTGCATTTAAATAACCACTGGACGGAATGGTTTGATCAGGATCTCGTGTGGGGAACTCCACCCGTCATAGCCGTGAGTATACTTGAGTACGTCGTCTTCGCGCCGATCTTCGAGGAACTTGCGTTTCGTGGATTGCTGTTCGCGATGCTTCGTCGCCGGTTCGAATTCCTTCCCGCCGCCTTGATCAGTACCAGTCTTTTTGCGCTGGCCCATGGCTATAGCCTGATCGGATTCATCAGCGTTTTTTGGAGCGGGTTCCTCTGGGCGTGGATCTATGAACGGACAGGGAGTCTGATTCCCGGCATGGTCGCCCACGCGATGAACAACTTGCTCGTGTGCCTCACGGTGATGGCGTTGCTTCGTTGAGCGAGTACCTCTGTATCAGTTCAAGCGCCTCGAAGAGATCTCCATAGCGCAAACCTGTACCACCCAACTTCAGTAACTCGCACATCCGCTTGTTCAACACCCGCTTCCCTGTTGCGTTGGCCTCATGAGAGTCGGAGGACCGAATAGCCCATCGTTGCTCGACCATCTGACAGATATCCATCCAGGTCCTCGGATGTCCATCGCTGATATTGTAGACCTCGCCGGAGTCGGCATGCGTGAGGGCCGCGAGGCAGGATGAGGCCAGATCCTCAACGTGAATCAGATTGACATATTTGCGCGAGCGATTCACTCGGCCTGTTCTGATCCATTCGACAGGATTGCGGCCAGGGCCATAGATCCC
>JACRQB010000107.1 GCA_016222925.1 Nitrospirota bacterium
CGTTCCAGCAGGGCGACAGGAAAATTCCTCAACACCTGCGCCACCGACAACATCTGGTGTTCTCCCACCGGTTGAGACAACAGCTTCTCGCCGGTGAAGAGATTACGATAGGGTGAGCCCGAGCGCCAGGAAGGCACGGTCACCCATGTGTCTCCCCACACGTCCGATCCGAGTGGCGGTCTCATTGCATCACTGGTCAGTGAGACCACCAATCTCGGAACAACGGTCACCACGGCTTGCTCCATATGGAGGCGCGCGAAGGCACAGAGATGTTCGTGTCTGATTCCATGTCCCTCAAGTGGAATGTATTCGCCCTGCTGAAAGAGCAAGCGGTTCTCCCGACGGACGTTCAGTGCCCGCATGGTTATGTACAGTTTGATCCGGCCGTCATTGGGTTCAGCAAGTAGAGACCGCACCACCGGCAGCAAATCCGGGCCGCACTCTGCAAGTCTGCGCTGCAACTCATTCAGCATGGAGGCCCGTATTTCATAATCCACCGGACGACGGTTGTCCGGGTCAACGAGTCGTCTTGAGTACTACTTGGGACAACGCATTCCACATCCCCCACTGAGCGACCCGCTGCTGAAACGGAAGGAACGCGTCAAGAAAGGCATTGGGCCTGGTTCGCTCGAGGATCGATTCGACAAATTGCCGCACCGCTTCTTCATAGCCTTGGTCGGGATTGACCCAACTCGTGTGGACCTTGCCTTCCTTCAGTGCCTTGTTCATGTATTCCTGAACCCTCTCGCAGAATGTACGGTATTGCGCATGATCAAACGACGGCAGAGGCCACACGCCGAGGAGTGTTTGGTAGAACAAATACTCTTCGTTACGATCAGGTACGAGTTGCCCCTCCACGTCGATTTTGTACTTGCGGGTGAGTTTGGCCCAGCGGTTCACGCAGGCCCGCCACTCTCCGGGGATCTCCGACAACACGTTGATACGTGCCCGCACGTCCTCGCTGCGCTTCGTATCGTGCGTGGAGGTGGCCGAGAGGGAGGATGGCCAGTGCGCCTGCCGCTCACGCAGGAACTTGTGAAAGGTCTCGGGCGTGACGCCGAACAGTTGGGGATTGCCTCCGACCTCGTTCAACGACGCCAACCGGTTGTACCGGTAGAACACCGTGTCCTCGACTCCCTTCGCAGTCACGGGACTGGTCATCTGTTGGAACTTCATCACGAACCGGAGCTGTTCATGACGATCCTGACTGGTCCGCTCATCCCACTCCTTCAGCAACAAGGACCGGACGAAGTCGAAGACACGTCCGCTGAGAGCAGCGTTTCGTCGCTTCGCCCTGGCCACGGCGAGGCGGATATAGGTGCGGTCACGATCTAACAGCGGCTCGGGTCCCTCGGTAACATAGGTTCGGTACACAGGGAAGCAGGCGATGATCTCGCGGATGGCATTCGTGAGGCTGTTCAGCGTGAAATCCCGTGATCGGCGATCGCGTTCGGAAAGCTGATTCAATTGGTTTCCGAGAACGTTGATTTCGCTGGCCATTGAGGCCTGCATGATCAGCTTCTTCGATTCATAGACGAGGTCCTCGAACGAGTTGCGACGACTGATGAACCGGACATAGGTCTCGTTCATGGCTCGCTCGTGGGCCGTCCGCACGAAGAGACCGTTCAACAGGTTCAGAAAATCGTAGCCGGTCGTGCCGGAAACGGGCCAGGTCTCGGGCAGCGGCTCATCCTTGCCGAGAATCTTTTCGACCACAACGAACAGCGGGCGGCCCAACTCGCGTTGAGCCCACGCCTGCCATTCGAGGAGATACCGTCCGGGGTCGGAAAGGCCGTCCACATGATCGACACGCAGTCCCGTCACCGCATCCTCTTTCACGAGTCGAAACACCAACACGTGCAACGCCTGGAGAACCGCATCGTCCTCCATCCGGACAGCGGCCAACTCGTTGACATCGAAGAACCGCCGGTAATTAATTTCTTCCGCCGCCACCCGCCAGTCGGCCAGTCGATACACCTGATCGTTGAGCAAGGCATCGAGTAGATCGAAACTGCGTGGATCGCCCTTCGTCCCGTTGAAGATCCGGACGTTGTCGTCGAGAAATCTCGCAACGGTCGCGCCGTCCCGCACCAACGTGGCGAGGCGCTGCCTGATGATGTCTCGCTCCCTGTTCCGCTCCTCCACACGCTGGGGATCGGTTTCAGTGCTTGAGGGTAGGTTACGCAGCGCCGTCACGATGCTTTGCAACTCCTGCACA